>CAYPMF010000058.1:0-6766 GCA_964411805.1 uncultured Actinomycetes bacterium
TACGAAGCGCAGAGTTTGGCTTCTTAGGTGTAGTTGTATAAACACGTGTGCAAACACCGCGACGTTGTGGTGAACCCTTTAACGCAGGTGTGCTTGTCTTACTTGATTTATCCGCACGGCCCTTACGAACCAATTGCTGAATTGTTGGCACTTACTTCTCCTTCATTACTGCTCTTACTTATTTATTTCTTTTTTAAAGTTAGTTGCTACATCTTCGACACACGCGGTCGGGTGTGTTGAACACTTACGCGCATATCAATTGCAAAAAATTCTCAATTTTTTACAACGAGATATAGCCCTTCAATAAAAAAGGCAGGGCGTAAGCGTAATTGAGCGTGGGGCTTTCGGTCAAAACGGGGTCTTTTACTCCTGGCCCCGGCGACCTCTTGGGATTGCCACTTCGGCGTGTCGCGTCTTACTCAATCAAGGTAATTACTAGATCGGCCAGGTCTCGAAGGGCGATGATGGCATCGGCATTCTTCTGATCTGAGCCCTTGGACCAAAATTCTGCATCAGCTGGGCTCTTGCCCACCTCAATATGGCGCTTAATTAAACGGTCAATTCGGACATCTTCTGCGAGGTCGATAAACCAGCACTCATCAAGCAGGCCTTTGACCTTGGCCCAAGCTCCCTCGCTAGATAAGAGGTAATTCCCTTCAGTTAATACCAGCGGGATGCTCTTCTTTACTGGAAGAGCAGATCCGATCGACTCCTCCACGCTTCGATAAAAATCTGGTGCGTGCACAACCTCTTCATTTAAAGCCTTTAAACGAGTTAATAGATTTACATAACCTTCAGCATCAAAGGTATCAATAGCGCCTTTGCGCTCGCGCTTTCCTTCGGAGATGAGTGTTGCATTTGAGAGATGAAAGCCATCCATTGGGGCAAAGGCTGAAAGTTCTTTTCCAAGTTTTTCGGTAATCGCTTTTGCAATCGTGCTCTTACCCGCGCCTGGTGCACCTGTAATTCCAAGAATCTTTCGTCCAGAAGTTGTTAAACCTCTAGCTCGATCAATTACTTGATCGAGGGTCAACTCTACGCGCTGCACTGAATAATTCTATTTATCCCACCAGATTGTGGCTAGTTTGCGCGCCGTCTTTGGCGGATTATTCTCCATAAAGTCTCGCACCTCCCGAAATTTTGATTTAGGTAGACAAAGTCTGATTCGATTAAATTCGGCGGCTTGGTCCAAATCTATTTCTCCTCGCATTTGGCCATCCCAATTTTCAATTTGAGACTTAAAACCAAGTTCACTCACAATCTCATTTAACAAATCTGCTGTTGGCTCCGTTGGCCGCTCTAATTTCCAAAAATGTTTCCAAAGTTCACTTAAATTTGAGAGTGGATGTTGTTGCGGGATTTCAATAACAATTCGCTTAGTAGCCTTTTCATTAAGTGCATTTATAAATTCTTCAACTTCTGGGACGTTATATGCAACATGATGGCTCACAACAACTTCCGCGTTTGGAGTTATATTTGAAACGTCTGGCCAAAAGCCTTCAATTACTTGAGCCTCACAACCAAACTGCTTTGCATTACCAGCGAACATTTTAAGCATCTCAGGTTGATGATCTACGCCAATTACCTTCTTAACTTTTGGAGCCAAAGCAAAAGCTGCAATTCCACCACCACAACCAATATCTAATACTGAAGAGTCCTCGCTCAAAGCTTCTCTTGCGCGTTGATGGGATGGGGAATCTTCAATAACTTTTGGTAAATCAAATAAAACTGGTGGATGAATCCAAGGCGACTCTTCCGCTTTAGAAAGAATCTCCTCCGGTATTGCCCAAGAAGCGAGCGCCTGGCGCCACTTTTCTCCGCTAGTTATTTGGAACCCATCCTGATAAATCGCTGTCGCACTTGCATCGTTGATCCTCGGTGAAAGATGAAAGCGCTTCTTCAATATGTTGGCCGCATCCAGCCCAAGTAGCTTTACCGCATTTATCGCATCGAACTGGACTACACATTACTTCTTACCTCCGAATAGTTTTGAAAAGAAGCCTGGCTCCTTAGGATCATTTGCATGACCAGCACAGCGTTGCGCCTTAGGAATTCCACGCATCACCATATCTACATGTTGGCCGCAACCAGACCATGAAGCTTTGCCGCACTTGCGGCAAGTTATTTGTCTGCACATATTTTTCTCCCTTTTCTCTTATCTTTACTATTTAAATTTGGTTTATTTGATTCCAGCGGGCGAATTAGACCAAGTCATATATCCCCCATCTAGATTTACCGCTTCATATCCGAGCTCTCGAAGTAAACGAGTGGCAGCATGTCCACGTTGCCCAACTTGGCACGTTACTAATAACTTCTCTTTTGGGACTTCATTGATTCGCTCACGCATCTCATCAATCGAAATATTTATTGAGTTTGGAATATGTCCGCGATCAAACTCACCTTTTGATCGAACATCAACGACTTTCCAACCCTTTGAAACTAATTCATTTACTTCACTCCACTGAACGGTAGGAGTAGCGCCAGTTAATACATTTTCAGAGATATAACCGAGCATATTTACTGGATCTTTAGCAGAACCGTATGGAGGTGCATATGCGAGTTCTAAATCTGCAAGTTCTGGCGCAGTGATTCCCCCGTGGATTGCTGTTGCGATTACATCGATTCGCTTATCAACGCCTTCGCGGCCGACTGCTTGCGCACCCAAAATTTTTTGACTCTTCTTATCTACTAGAAGTTTGATCGACATTCCTTGTGCGCCCGGGTAATAACCAGCATGTGATGCGGGATGGGTATGCACAACTAAATAATCACGACCTGCGGCTTTTAATTTCTTTTCATTCCAACCAGTTGTTGCAACGGTTAAATCAAAGACTTTAACAATCGCAGTTGTTTGAGCAGGCACCTTTCTAACTTTCTTGCCGCAGATATGGTCAGCAATTACGCGGCCATAACGGTTTGCGATGTTGGCAAGTGGAACCAAAGTTGAAGAGCCATCTAGGTAATCTTCCTTCTCAGTTACATCGCCAACCGCGTAAATATCTGGATCATTAGTTTGGTTAAAATCATTAACCTTCACGCCACCCTTTGGGCCAACTTCAATGCCAGCTGCAACCGCTAAATTATTTTCAGGTTTAACACCAATTGCGCTAACAACAACATCAGCGGCAATCTCTTCACCATTAGCAAGCTTTACTGTCTTCTCTTTAATTTCAGTTACGCCAGATCCAAGATATAAATCGACGCCTTGCTTGCGAATCTCAGCGTGAACAAAGCTCACCATTTCGGCATCAAGTGGCGCCATGACTTGTTCAGTCGCTTCGATTACTGAAGTCTTAATACCTTTGTGATTAAAGTTTTCGGCTAGCTCTAAACCGATAAAACCTCCGCCAATTATTACTGCGCTCTTTGGCGATTGTTTAACTGAGTCTGACATCGCAAAGACATCTTCTACGGTGCGAAGAGATAGTGCACGTTCAATTCCAGGGATATTTGGGCGAATTGGTGCGGCACCCGGCGAATAAATTAGCTTGTCATAAGTTAAATCAAATTCCTTACTGGCTAAGTTATCGCGCACTTTCACAGACTTTGCCTTGCGATCAATAGCTGTAACTTCGGTATTAACTCGAACATCGAGTCGGAAGCGCTTAAATAAACTTTCAGGAGTTTGAAGTACTAAGGCTTCCTCATTTTGAATTACTCCTCCGACGAAATATGGCAGCCCACAATTTGCATATGAGACGTTCCCGCTTCGTTCAAGGACAATAATTTCAGCTTTAGCATCAAGTCTTCGCAGTCGAGCTGCAGCTGACATCCCGCCAGCAACGCCACCAATAATTACAACTCTCATTAATTATTTACCAATTGGTTTCCGGCGCTCTGCCAATCAATAACTCCACCATTTAAATTAAAGATTGATTTAAATCCGTTCTTCGCCATGACCTCAGTTGCTAGACCTGAGCGACGCCCGCTTCGGCAATACACCGCATAAGTTTTAGTTTTATCTAACTTATTCACTTCGCCTTCAAAATTCATTCCTTCATAATCAACGTTTACTGCGCCCTTTATGTGGCCTTCGTTGAACTCGCCAGGAGTGCGAACATCAAGAATTACAACAGCTGGATCGCTAATCTTTTTAGCAAAATCTGAGGTTTTTAAATTGGTCACGCTTCCTCCTGTAGATCCGCATGCGGAAAGTATTAGGGCAAGTGGTATCGATAAAAGTAATAACTTCTTCATATTTACGCCAGACTCAAGAATAATTTTTGCAGCTTCTCGGTAACTGCCTTCTGATTAGATTTTCCTTCGATAATGCACTCCTCAAGTGATGAAGAGATTAAGGTGAAGGCGGCAGTATGAACTGCCTTGCTCACAGCTGACATTTGAATAACAATCTCATCGCAGTTGCGCCCCTCTTCAAGCATGCGAGCTACCGCACCTAATTGACCTTGCGCTCTCTTCACGCGAGTAACCAACATATTGAGAGTCGCCTCATCAGTTAGTACGTGGGACGGTTCCTTTTTCTTTGCCTTAACTGCCATCTACATCACCTTTGCTTGAGTGTTAGCCCTACCTGCAGGGCTTAACATAGCATACCCCTAGGGGTATAGTTCCAATTGCTGGAGAATCCAGTGAACGTCTCGAGTTGGAGAGTTGGACATGAAAAAGACAGTAGTTGTTCTAGGAAACAACTTCGGTGGCCTAACCGCCGCACTTAGTTTGAAGAAAGATTTGAAAGATGATGTAAATGTAAAGGTAATTAGCGATCGTGATTACTTCCTATTTAACCCTTCCCTAATCTGGTTGCCATTTGGAAAGCGCGATGCCAGCACGGTTTCATTTAACGTAATTCCTACCTTCGAGAAAGGTGGCGTTGAATATATTCAATCTGCAGCCACTTATATTGATCCAGTTAAGCAATCAGTTGATTTAGCAAATGGCTCAAAGGTTGCCTATGACTATCTCGTAATTGCAACTGGCACTCGAAATAAAATGGAAGCTGTTCCAGGATTAATTGAAAATAGCAATACGATCACAACACTTGGCGATGCCGAGAAAGCTGGTTCTGCATGGACCAAGTTCTTAAAAGATCCAGGTGATGTGGTTATCGCGGCTACCCAAGGTGCATCTTGCTTTGGCGCTGCTTATGAATTTCTTTTTAATACAAGCTACCAATTAAAGAAGGCTGGAGTTAAGAAGCAAGTCAAACTTTCATACATAACAGCAGAACCATTCCTTGGACACTTTGGAATTGGCGGTCTTCCACATGGAGATCAATTGCTAGGTATGTTTTTAAAGAAAGAGAAAATCACTCCTTACATAAATCAATCAATAGATTTTGTAGATCAGGGAATGTTGCAAACTGCTGAAGGAAAGAAGCACACATTTAAGTATTCAATGATTATTCCGCCATTTGTTGGCCAAGACTTCCTAAAGAAGACTGAGGGCTTAGCTAATGCTGGTGGCTTCGTTGAAGTTCGTCCAACCTATCAATCAATGAAGTGGGACAACATCTATGCAGTTGGTCTAGCTGCAGCTGTTACAGCTCCTTGGACAACACCAACTCCAGTGGGAATTCCAAAGACTGGTTTCCCAACAGAACAGATGGCGCATGTTGCAGCAAAGAATATTGCCGCTCAAATTAAAGGCGAAGCGCCTAAACATGAGAAGGCATTTGGCGATATTCCTGCAGTCTGCATTATGGATGCTGGAAATAATGGCGTTCTAATTCTTGCCGACAAGATGTTGCCGCCTCGCAAGCATGGAATGTTGATCCCTGGCCCACAGAATCACTTAGCAAAGCTTGCCTTTGAGAAGTACTTCATGTGGAAGATGAAGGGCGGAAGAGTAAACCTTCCATAAATAATTCTCCCCCGGAGAATAAGAAAACCCCTGCCACCCAACTCGGCAGGGGTTTCTCTTTTAATTTAATTAACGAACTTCGAACTCATCCAAACGAACTGCTTCGCCTGAACCTTGTTGTTCAAACGGAGTGAATTCATATTCGTCATAAGCTGCATAAACCGCAGCCTTTGCTTCCTCAGTTGGCTCAACGCGAACGTTGCGATAACGAGCAAGACCAGTACCAGCAGGAATCAACTTACCGATGATCACGTTCTCTTTCAGGCCGAGCAATGGATCGCTCTTCTCTGCAAGCGCTGCATCTGTAAGTACCTTGGTTGTCTCTTGGAATGAAGCCGCAGATAACCATGATTCAGTTGCAAGTGATGCCTTAGTGATACCCATAAGTTCTGGACGACCTGCAGCAGCCTTTCCGCCAGTTGCAACAACGCGACGGTTTTCTGTTTCAAAGCGACCACGTTCTACAAGTTCACCAGGTAGTAAATCAGTATCGCCTGGTTCAAGCACTGTGATGCGCTTTAACATTTGGCGAACAATGATTTCAATATGCTTGTCGTGAATTGATACACCTTGCATGCGATAAACCTCTTGGATTTCGCTTACTAAGTGAATCTGAGTTTGACGAGGTCCAAGGATACGAAGAACTTGCTTTGGATCAATTGCACCAACAACAAGTTGTTGACCTACGCCAACCTTTTGTCCCTCTTCAACAAGTAACTTTTGGCGACGAGTAATTGGATAAGCGACTGCTTCGCCACCATCTTCTGGTGTAACAACAATCTTCTTACCCTTCGCATCTTCAAGGAATGAAACAACGCCTGCAGTTTCTGCAATAGGTGCAACACCCTTTGGAGTACGAGCTTCAAACAATTCTTGAACACGTGGCAGACCATGAGTGATGTCATCACCAGCAACACCACCAGTGTGGAAGGTACGCATTGTTAGC
>CAYPMF010000059.1:0-1522 GCA_964411805.1 uncultured Actinomycetes bacterium
GTGGACAATTCCGTTTGCATCAATATCGAAAGTAACTTCAATTTGTGGAACGCCACGTGGCGCAGGTGCGATTCCAGTTAATTCGAACATGCCTAGGCGCTTGTTGTAAGCAGCCATTTCACGCTCGCCTTGGAATGCTTGGATTTGTACTGCAGGTTGGTTGTCATCTGCAGTCGTGAAGATTTCTGAACGCTTTGTTGGGATGGTTGTATTACGTTCAATCAACTTAGTCATAACGCCACCCTTGGTTTCAATACCAAGTGAAAGTGGAGTTACATCAAGAAGTAGAACATCCTTAACTTCGCCCTTCAAGACACCAGCTTGTAGCGCCGCACCGACTGCAACAACTTCATCTGGGTTTACGCCCTTATTTGGTTCCTTGCCGCCAGTTAATTCGCGAACAAGATCAACAACTGCTGGCATACGAGTTGAACCACCAACAAGAACTACATGATCGATATCTGCAATTGGAATTCCAGCATCCTTTAGAACTGCTTGGAATGGCTTCTTGCAACGCTCAAGTAGATCCGCTGTGAGTGTCTGGAATTGAGCACGTGTAACAGTCTCATCCAAGAACAATGGATTCTTCTCTGCATCAACAGTGATGTATGGAAGATTGATTGATGTTTGTGCTGAAGATGAAAGTTCAATCTTTGCCTTTTCAGCTGCTTCGCGAACGCGTTGCATCGCCATCTTATCCTTAGCTAAATCAATGCCGTTCTTTGCAGCAAAAGTTTTAACTAGGTGATCAACAAGCGCTTGATCCCAATCATCTCCACCAAGGTTGTTATCACCATTGGTTGCCTTTACTTCAACAACACCTTCGCCAATTTCAAGTAATGAAACGTCGAAAGTTCCGCCACCAAGGTCAAATACCAAGATGGTTTGTTCCTTGTCGCCCTTATCTAAACCATATGCGAGCGCCGCCGCGGTTGGCTCGTTAACGATACGCAAAACATTAAGACCTGCGATCTCGCCGGCCTCTTTTGTTGCTTGACGTTGTGCATCGTTGAAATATGCAGGAACAGTGATCACTGCATCTGTAACAGTGTCACCTAAGAAGCTCTCTGCATCGCGCTTTAACTTCATCAAGATACGCGCTGAAATTTCTTGTGGTGTGTACTTCTTGCCATCAATATCTTGGGTCCAATTTGTTCCCATGTGGCGCTTTACAGAACGGATGGTGCGTTCAACGTTAGTTACTGATTGACGCTTTGCGACCTCACCAACTAACACCTCGCCGTTCTTTGCAAATGCAACGATCGATGGGGTGGTACGAGCACCCTCTGCGTTAGCGATAACTGAAGGTTCGCCACCTTCAAGTACTGATACGCAACTGTTTGTTGTTCCTAAGTCGATACCGACTGCTCTAGCCATTATTTACTCCCTTTATTTCTATGCCCTATTTAGTGAGGGGGCGCCTACGAATTCTTAACTTGAGTCGGGCATACTCTAGAAGATTGAGTCGCCTCGGCTCAAGTTGAGTATCTGTGTAACCCACCGCCCAAGGGCTTTATTCCCG
>CAYPMF010000059.1:1622-6751 GCA_964411805.1 uncultured Actinomycetes bacterium
CGCCAGTCGATTCCTGGGACTACGAAAGTTATTAGAAGGTTCACGATGACGGTGCCCGTAATGTTTTGATAATTAACTCCAGCGCGACGACCCACTGCAAGTAGGGCGCCAAATAATCCAAAGATTGCACCAGATGCTCCTACGGCTACTGCGGCGGGTCCGAAATATGCGGAGCCGATTGAAGCGGTGAGAAGCGACCCGACAAAAATAATTATGAATCTTCCGCGACCAAAGATTTGTTCAATAGGTATACCAATCGACCAGAGCGCCAACATATTAAATAAGAGGTGCATCCAGTTTGCATGCAAAAGTGCAACTGTGAATAGGCGCCAATATTGGCCACTTTTTACATATGGGCCAAAGAGCGCAAACTGCTCAAAGAGCCCTGGATATAAGTACTTTTCAAGAATAAAAGAGCCGACGATCAGAATGATCAAACTCTGGGTGAGAGATTGTTTCTGTTTCATCGGCTCTTTCTAAAAGCTGCGAAATACTTATTCTGTAATAGTTACAGAGTTAATTTTGATTGCAGTTGCTGGGCGGTCTTGCGCACCAGTCTTTGTCGTTGCAATCTTATCTACAACTTGTTGTGAAGCTTTGTCTTTTACTTCGCCAAAAATTGTGTGCTTGCGATTTAACCAACCAGTCTCTGCAACTGTAATAAAGAATTGTGAACCATTTGTTCCAGGTCCCGCATTTGCCATTGCAAGTAGATATGGACGATCGAAATTTAACTCTGGATGAAACTCATCTCCGAATTGATAACCAGGACCACCCATTCCAGTTCCCATTGGGTCGCCACCTTGAATCATGAAATTAGCGATTACTCTGTGAAAAATTGTTCCGTCATAAAGCGGCTTATTACTCTTCTCGCCGGTGAATGGATCTACCCACTCGCGCTTTCCTTGGGCTAGTTCAACAAAGTTGGCTACCGTCTTTGGCGCATGGTTAGGGAAGAGCTCAATCTTGATATCGCCTTCGCTGGTGTGGAGGGTTGCTGTAGACAATTTGATTCCTTCTGCTTTCAATTTAGGTTTTTGAGTGTTTTGATACTAGATAAGAGGGGAAGCCTAACCGCCGCTACGCGTGGGGCGCGACACGAAAAGTCCAAAAAGTCTCAACTCGCCCTTTATGCTTGATTAATTACATCCATGTAAGTACCCTTAAGGCGTTGATGGTTCCCTTAACCGGGATCTAAGCGGCGATTCAGAACTGGCCCCTCGGGATACTGAACACCACACCGATCGGCTAGCTAACCAAACAACCAACAGGACTGGATTTATCCAGTGTTTGTGGCGACCCCGCGTCTCATCAACCAGTAGGACCAGCTTTAAAAAAAGATTTGAGCAAGAAACTAGATAGCCGAGTGCTAAAGAAAGAGGACCGTGAAATGGGCGTAACCGTTTACTCACTCCCGAACTGCGTTCAATGCGATAGCACCAAGCGAATGTTGAAGAAGAATGAGATTGCTTTTGAAGAGGTTGATATGTCGCAAGACCCAATCGCCCTCGAAATGGTGAAGTCTCTCGGTTACACCTCTGCGCCAGTAGTGATTGCAGATGAGGACCACTGGAGCGGCTTCCGTATGGATAAAATTCAAAATCTCTCAGCTTAAAAGCGCACGACCATGTTTGATGTTATCTATTTCTCCAGCGTCTCAGAAAACACCAAACGCTTCGTAGAAAAGCTAGGAATACCGAACTTCCGAATTCCCCTACAACTCGCCGAGGCAAGCGCATTCATCCATAACCGGGATAGCGTCCTCATAACCCCAACTTACGGCGGGGGCAACGACAGCTCTACAGTTCCAAAGCAGGTAATAAAGTTTCTGAACAACCCAGAGAACCGCAAGCACATCAAGGCGGTCATCGCTGGTGGCAATACAAATTTTGGCGCGCACTACTGCCGAGCCGGCGAAATCATCGCCAGCAAGTTGGGAGTGCCTATGATTTATCGCTTCGAGATAACCGGGACTCCGGAAGAAGTGATCGAAGCAAGAGAGAGGATCGGACAACTATGGCAACAACAGAACTCAATGATGGAGGCAGCTCTTTGAAAACTGTAACCGTCGATTCTTCTCTTACTTATCAAGACCTTAATGCGATGATCAATCTTTGGGGCAACGATCAAAAGCTCCAACTAGATAAAGATAAGCTAGCTGTTAGAAAATATTTTCTAGAGCACGTAAATCAAAATACCGTTTTCTTCCACTCACTAAAAGAGCGCTTGGATTATTTAGTTGAGAATGAATATTATGAAAAAGAAGTTTTAGATCAGTACTCATTTGATTTTATTGAGAAGACCGAGAAGCTCGCTTACTCAAAGAAGTTCCGTTTCGATGCATTTATGGGTGCTTATAAGTTCTACACTGGTTATGCGCTAAAGACATTTGACGGTACTCGTTACTTAGAGCGCTTTGAAGATCGCGTTGTAATGGTTGCACTTACACTTGCCCGTGGCAATGAAGATATGGCAACTCACTTGGTTGAAGAGATGATTTCTGGTCGTTTCCAACCAGCAACTCCTACTTTCTTAAATTGCGGAAAGAAACAACGTGGTGAATTTGTATCTTGCTTCTTGCTACGTCTTGAAGACAATATGGAATCAATTGCACGTGGTATTAACTCAGCGCTCCAACTTTCAAAGCGTGGCGGTGGCGTTGCACTAAGCCTTACAAACATCCGTGAATATGGCGCACCAATCAAGAAGATTGAAGGCCAATCATCAGGAATTATCCCTGTGATGAAGCTGCTTGAAGATTCATTCTCTTACGCAAATCAATTAGGTGCACGTCAAGGCGCTGGTGCGGTTTATCTAAATGCTCACCACCCTGACATCATGCGCTTCCTTGATACCAAGCGCGAAAATGCTGATGAGAAGATTCGTATCAAGACTCTTTCAATTGGCGTAGTTATCCCGGATATCACTTTGCATCTGGCAAAGAATGGTGAAGATATGTATCTATTCTCGCCATACGATGTTGAGCGCGTATATGGAAAGCCATTTAGCGAAATCTCTGTAACTGAAAAGTACAAAGAGATGGTTGATGATCCTCGTATCCGTAAGTCAAAGATTAAGGCTCGCGAATTATTTGAACGTATCGCAGAACTTCAATTTGAATCTGGATATCCATATGTAATGTATGAAGACACTGTTAACCGCGAGAATCCAATTGAGGGAAGAATTAATATGTCTAACCTCTGCTCTGAAATTCTTCAAGTTAACGAACCTTCTAAATATCATGCAGATTTAAGCTATGACGTTGTTGGTAAAGATATCTCTTGCAACTTAGGTTCAATGAATATCGCAACGACTATGGATGGACCAGACTTTGGCGCATCGGTTGAAACAGCTATTCGTGCCCTTACTGCAGTTTCAGATATGTCAGATATTGAATCTGTTCCTTCAATTGCTGATGGAAATGCAAAGAGCCATGCGATCGGTCTTGGCCAAATGAACTTGCACGGATATCTTGCTCGCGAACATATCCATTATGGTTCTGAAGAGGGTCTAGATTTCACAAATATTTATTTCTACACAGTTGTTTATCACGCAATTCGCGCATCAAACCAAATTGCAATGGAGCGCAAATCTCGTTTCTATAACTTTGAAAACTCAAAGTACGCAACTGGTGAATTCTTTAATAAGTACACTGAAAAGGCATGGGAGCCAAAGACTCAACGAGTTCGTGAACTATTTGCTAAATCAAATATTCACATCCCAACTCAAGCAGATTGGGAAGAGTTAAAGCACTCAGTAATGAAGTACGGTATCTACAACCAAAATCTTCAAGCCGTGCCACCAACAGGTTCTATTTCATACATCAACAACTCAACTAGCTCGATCCACCCAATCGCATCTCGTATCGAAGTGCGTAAGGAAGGAAAAGTTGGTCGCGTTTACTACCCAGCGCCATTCCTCTCAGAAGACACCTGGGAGTACTACGAAGATGCATATGAAGTTGGTCCAGACAAGATCATCGATACCTATGCAGAAGCAACGCAACACGTTGATCAAGGCCTCTCCTTAACACTTTTCTTTAAGGACACCGCGACTACTCGTGATATCAACCGCGCCCAGATTTATGCATGGCGTAAGGGCATTAAGACGATTTATTACATTCGAATTCGCCAAGCTGCGTTAGAAGGCACCGAAGTCGAAAACTGCGTCAGCTGCATGCTCTAAAAATTTAACAAACTAGCAAGTGGGGGAAACATGTCAACACAAGTAATAACCAGACCAATTAACTGGAACAAGATAATCGATCCAGTTGACCTTGATGTTTGGAATCGTCTGACCCAGAACTTCTGGTTGCCAGAGAAGGTTCCGTTGTCGAACGATGTCCAAAGCTGGGAAACACTTCGCCCCCACGAGAAGAAGTTGACCATGCATGTATTCACGGGTTTAACAATGCTCGACACAATTCAAGGAACCGTTGGCGCAGCAAGCTTGATCCCAGATGCGCGCACGCAACATGAAGAAGCGGTTATTACAAATATCGCATTTATGGAGTCAGTTCACGCGAAGTCATATTCATCGGTCTTCTCAACACTTACTTCGACTGCTGAAATTGATGAAGCTTTCCGTTGGTCAGAAGATAACCCTTACCTTCAAAAGAAGGCGAACATTATTCTTGGTTACTACCATGGTGATGACCCGCTAAAGCGCAAGGTTGCTTCAACTCTTCTTGAATCATTCTTGTTCTACTCAGGTTTCTATCTACCAATGTTCTGGTCTTCTCGTGCGAAGCTAACAAACACTGCGGATCTAATCCGTTTGATTATTCGCGATGAAGCAATTCACGGGTACTACATTGGTTATAAATTCCAACAGGGCTACAACGAGTGCGACACTAATCGCCAACAAGATCTAAAGAATTACACATTCGATCTTTTGCTTGAGCTTTATGAAAATGAATGCAAGTACACAGCTGAGTTATACGACGAGATCGGTTTAACTTCAGATGTAAAGAAATTCCTTCACTACAACGGCAATAAAGCCTTGATGAACCTTGGCTTTGATCCGCTATTCCCTAAGGATGATTGCGAAGTTTCTCCTGCAATCCTTAGCGCGTTATCCCCTGCCAGCGATGAGAATCATGACTTCTTCTCCGGCTCAGGATCTTCGTA
>CAYPMF010000060.1:0-1059 GCA_964411805.1 uncultured Actinomycetes bacterium
AATCGCTAGAGAAAAAATTGGGAACCGTACCAAAACATTCAGGTTATTAATTTTTTCCATTAAAAAAGCCCCGGCATTTCTGCCGAGGCTTTCAAATTAAGTTATTGGTTACTTAACTGGATTTACTGCATCCGCTTGAGGACCCTTAGGACCTTGAACGATTTCGAATGAAACAGCTTGTCCCTCATTAAGAGACTTGTAGCCGCCACCTTGAATTGCTGAGTAGTGAACGAAAACATCTTGTCCGCCACCATCAACTGCAATGAATCCAAATCCCTTTTCAGAGTTGAACCACTTAACTGTACCTGTTGCCATTTTTCTTTTGTTTCCTTACGGTAAATGTGACTTCCATGAATTCCATGGACGCCGGTCTTTCTCTTACAGATCTACCGTTGAAACGGGTACTGCCAAGCGTCGGACTAAGGAGAAGTCTAACGGCATATAACCGATATAAATTCCAGCCATATTTGGTTGTTATTGAAAAATTGAGCGTAATTAGGACTAGACGATGTCAGATATTGGGGCTAGATTTATCAAATCAAGTCGAAGTAATCCGATTTAAGTTGCTGGTGGGCTGGGGAAGGTCGCACCAAGGCAGGCCTTAATTAAGGTTAATGAGGATGAATCGATGAAAGAAGTTAGCGGTCTTTTAGCTGGAGATCTTCGGATTTACTCAGCGCCAAAGGCTTTATTGCGCCATATTCAATGGTCGTTAAATCAAATACTTGGCTATCCAGTTGAGTTGTTTTGGGAAGAACAACATCTTGCACCTGGAAGTTATGCAACTAGTTATCAATGGCGCGATGTGAAACCTGCTGCGTCAAAGATAGCGAGCGCACTTAAAGCATGGCATTACCTTCGCTTTGAAGTGCGCGAATATTCAACAGTGGGCGGCGAGGGCGTTATCTATCGATGCACTCCCGATCTTGGGTTACATCAAGCAACAACATCATCAACCGGTGATGTGATGATTCATGAAAATAGATTAGTAAGCGCCTTGGAACGCAATCTCAGTTATGAATCACTTCGAAATTCAATTCGCGAAACACTTGGAGTTGC
>CAYPMF010000060.1:1159-6689 GCA_964411805.1 uncultured Actinomycetes bacterium
TAATTAAGCTTCGTATGATCTAAAGATCAATACGACGTTGTGGCCACCAAAGCCAAATGAATCATTGATACATGCAATCGGTCCATCTGGAAGCTTACGTGGAACATCGCGAACCACATCGACCTTTACTGCATCATCAAGATTTTCAATATTAATTGTTGGCGGAGCAATGTGATGCTTCATCGCAAGCACACAGAAAATTGATTCAATCGCGCCAGCGCCACCAAGTAAGTGGCCAGTCATAGATTTAGTTGCAGAGACTGCAACGTGAGAAATATCAGCGCCTAATGCATTAGTTAAAGCATTAGCTTCAGCAACATCTCCAGCAGGAGTTGAGGTTGCGTGAGCATTTAAGTGCACAACCTCAGAGAGTGAAACACCTGAATCTTGAAGTGCAAACTTAACTGCGCGAGTAACGCCAGAACCTTCTGGATCCGGTGCAGCGATGTGATAACCATCAGAAGTTAAACCTTGTCCCATTACCTCTGCATAAATTTTTGCGCCACGAGCCTTAGCGTGTTCTAACTCTTCAAGGACAAGTACGCCGCCACCTTCGCCAAGTACAAAGCCATCGCGATCCTTATCGTAAGGACGAGATGCTTTTGTCGGCGCATCGTTACGAGTTGAGAGCGCTTTCATAGATGCAAAGCCAGCCATTGGAAGTGGATGAACGGCAGCTTCAACGCCACCACTTACAACAATATCTGCGCGATTATTGCGAATCATTTCAAGTGCATAACCAACAGCTTCCGCGCCAGATGCACATGCAGATACTGGAGTGTGAACGCCAGCCTTTGCTTGTAACTCAAGACCGACGTTTGCAGCTGGACCATTTGGCATAAGCATTGGAACAGTGTGAGGTGAAACTAGGCGTGAGCCCTTTGAATTTAAAATGTCATATTGCTCAAGCATTGTTGTAACGCCACCAATACCTGATGCGATTACAACGCCGAGTCTCTCCTTATCAACTTCTGGTGAGCCAGCATCTTTCCAAGCTTCACGGGAAGCGATAAGTGCAAATTGTTCTGAACGATCCAAGCGACGCATCTGTGCACGTTCCATAACTTCAGATGGTTCAACTGCGACTGTGGCAGCGAATTGAACATTGGACTCTTTAGCCCAATCAAAATCTAGTGTTTTGACGCCGCTCTTACCTGCAAGCAAGGCCTCCCAAGTGCTTGGTACATCTCCACCTAGTGGAGTTGTGGCACCTAGCCCTGTTACAACAACGCGGCGTCGTGACATCTATATCTCTTTACTTATTTATTAGTGAATTAAGAGTGTGAAACGATGAAGTTAACTGCATCGCCAACTGTTTGAAGCTTTGTAACTTCCTCATCAGGAATCTTTACGCCGAACTTCTCTTCTGCAGCAACTACAACTTCAACCATGCTCAGAGAGTCAACATCTAGATCATCTGTGAACTTCTTATCCATTGTAATTTTGCCAGCATCGATACCTGCAACTTCTACAACGATATCTTTGATTCCAGCTAGTACTGCATCTTGTGATAGTGCCATCTTTTTTATTTCTCCTTAGGTGGTAATTCCACAACCTGGCCTGCATATACAAGCCCTGCCCCAAATCCTATGAGAAGGGCTGGCTTACTGTGGAGTATTGGGTTTTCTGTGAGTAAAGCGTCCATTGCAAGCGGGATAGAGGCGGCTGAAGTGTTGCCGGTGGTGCGGATATCGCGCGCGATCAGAACTGAATCTGGAAGTTTCATCGACTTGGCAAGCGAGTCAATAATTCTTTCATTTGCTTGATGCGGAATAAATGCAGAAAGTTCTTCAGGTTTTAATCCAGCCGCTTCAATTGCCTTCAAACCAATTGGCGCCATTTCAAAAACTGCCCAACGAAAAACTGTTTGACCTTGTTGTGAAATATTTGGCCAAGCAACTTCTGAAATGCGAGTACCTTTTTTGAAATCTAAATAAGAAGGTTCAAACATAATTGCATCGCGAGTCTCTGCATTTGAGCCCCAAATAGTTGGGCCGATTCCTTGATCTTCTGATGGACCAATTACTACTGCGCCAGCGCCATCTGCAAAGATAAATGCAGTCGCACGATCGGTCGGGTCGGTGTAATCAGATAACTTCTCTGCGCCAATTAATAAAACATTTCGCGCGGTGCCATTTTTTACCATGTCATTTGCAATGCCGACACCGTAAGTAAAACCAGCGCAAGCCGCAGAGATATCAAAGGCGGCAGCATGGGGGCGATCAAGTCTTGCAATTAACTCAGTTGCTGCAGAAGGAGCTTGGTATGGATAACTTATAGTCGCAAAGATAACTGCATCAATATCATCTTTAGTTAGGCCGGCTCGCTTAATGGCAATTTCGCTCGCCTTAAGTGCCATATCAATTAGAGATTCATTTTCATCTGCATAATGACGAGTAACAATTCCCGTCCGTTGTTGAATCCACTCATCACTTGAATCAATCGCTTCAACTAGTTCATTATTGTGAACTACGCGCGGTGGGCGATAAGCGCCTACCGAAAGTATGCGAGCGTTTCTTACTTCTTGCTTAAAGTTAAGTGACATTACTTGCCACCATGCTTTGCAATAAATTCTTTTGCTGCCGGAATATCTTCTGGAGTCTTTAGCGCAAATGTTTCAATTGAAGGTTGAGCGCGTTTAACCAGGCCAACCAAGGTGCCAGCTGGAGGAACTTCAATCACTCCAGTTACTCCAAGCTTTACCAACGTCTCCATACAAAGATCCCAACGAACTGGTCCGGCAATTTGGCCAACGATGCGATCAATAATTTCACGTCCGCTAGAAATTGCTTCACCATCTTTATTAGAGAGAACAGGAGCTTCGGCATCTTTAACTTCAGTCTGCGCGGCAAGTGCAGCAAGTTGTGCAACTGCAGGTGACATGGTCGAGGTATGAAAGGCGCCAGATACGGCAAGCGGTCTTACGCGCGCACCAGCTGGTGGATTTTCCGCCAATTGAGCAAGCGCCGATAAGGATCCGGCAGCCACAATTTGTCCGCCACCATTTTCATTTGCAGCGGTTAAACCAAAAGAAGAAAGTGCAGCGATAACAACATCGCGCTCACCACCAAGGACTGCAGACATTCCGGTGTCAGTTCCTTGGGCAGCCTTTGCCATTTCAACGCCACGAGCACGAACCAACTTCATCGCACTTGATCCATCAATTACCTGCGCTAAAGCTGCTGCCGTAATTTCACCAACTGAGTGGCCAGCAAAATAACTTATCGATGAACCTTCTCCTGCAAATAAAGTTGCTGCGCCAATTAATCCACCTGCAACTAAAAGTGGTTGCGCATTTGCAGTATCGCGAATTTCATCGGCATCTGCGGTTGTGCCAAGTCGCTTTAAATCTAAATCAATTGCAGTTGACCAAGAATTGAGAAGATCAGATGCAAATTGTGATTCCAACCAAGGTGTTAAAAATCCTGGAGTTTGAGAGCCTTGTCCTGGTGCGAGAACTGCGAGCATGGGGTAATACTAGTGAGCAGGTTAAGAAACCATGAAGATGATGCGTCACATACCAGGTAGTAGCCTTAGTTATGTGACTATCTACTTAGATCATGCAGCGACTACACCTATTAATAGTGTGGCGCTCGCAGCTTTGACTGAGCAGATTAAAAAGTTAGGCAACGCCTCTTCAGTTCACAATCAAGGACGCGCAGTTCGTAAAGATGTAGAAGATGCGCGTCACAAAATCTCAGAATTAATCGGATCAAGTCCAAGTGAAGTTGTATTTACAGCTTCTGGAACCGAGGCAAATAACTTAGCAATTAAGGGATTTTTCTGGAAAAGCGGCAAGAAAGTAATAGTTATTTCAAAATTTGAACACCACGCAGTTTTAGATCCTGTCGAGTGGCTAGAAGAACATCAAGGCGCTGAAGTTATCTATATTCCGGTAAATAGCGATGGCTTTATAAATTTAGAAGCGCTAAAGAAAATTGTTGCAGAGCGCGGAAATGAAATCGCAATTATTTCCGTAATGCATTCAAATAATGAGCTTGGTTCAATACAACCAATAGAAGAAGTCGTAAAGATTGCTGGCAATATCCCGGTACATACCGATGCAGTTCAATCATTTGGAAAAATTGATTTTAATTTCGATAAGTTGGGCGTAACCGCCGCAACTATAAGCGCACATAAAATTGGTGGTCCATTGGGAGTTGCCGCCCTAATCTTGAAACACGGTATCGATTTAGCGCCACTACTTCATGGCGGGGGACAAGAGCGCGAGATTAGAAGTGGAACGATTAACGCACCTGGAATCGTTGCCTTTGCTAAGGCGGCGGAAGTTGCAATCGCAGATAAAGATGCCAACTTTAAAAAAATCAGAGTTCTGCGCGATCAGTTAATCTCCGGTTTAAAAAAGAGCGTTCCAGATATCGTTTTAAATTCTCCAATTGATCCAGCCTTACCTGGCGTTGTAAATGTTTCAATTCCAGAAACCGAGAGCGATGCACTTTTATTACTTTTAGATTCAGAAGGCATTAGCGCATCCGCGGGTTCAGCCTGCAGCGCTGGAGTGCCAAGGCCAAGCCATGTATTGGTAGCAATGGGTATTCCAGAAGAGCTCGCCGACGCATCACTTCGCATCTCGATTGGCGCCTCTAATACTTCAGAAGAAATTGAAAAAGTAATTTCGATTATGCCTTCGGTTGTGGAGCGTGCAAGAAATGCATTTGCTGTTGGGAAGATGTCATGAAGTTAATTGCAGCGATGAGTGGCGGCGTTGATTCGGCAGTAGCCGCCGCGCGTGCCCATGAAGCAGGACATGATGTAACTGGCGTTCACCTTGCGCTTTCCATGAACCCACAAAAATATCGCTCCGGTGCACGTGGTTGCTGCACAATTGAAGATTCGCATGATGCTCGTCGCGCAGCAGATGTAATAGGTATTCCTTTCTATATCTGGGATATGGCCGAGGATTTTCACAAAGATGTAGTCGAAAATTTCTTATTGGAATACTCAGCAGGCCGTACGCCAAATCCGTGCCTGCGCTGTAATGAGAAAATTAAATTTGCCGCAGTTCTAGATCGCGCGGTTGGCCTTGGTTTTGATGGCGTTATCACCGGTCACTATGCAAATATGCGCGAAGAAAATGGCACGCGAGTTATGTATCGCGCAGTTGATCCAGGAAAAGATCAATCATATGTATTGGCTGTTTTAAATCAAGAGCAGTTAAAGCGTTCCTACTTCCCACTTGGTGATACCAAGAAAGAAGATGTAAGAATTGAAGCGAAGAAGCGCGGACTTTATGTTGCTAATAAACCAGATAGCCACGATATTTGCTTCGTACCTTCTGGCGATAATGCAGGCTGGTTACGAGATCGCTTGGGAAGTGAATCTGGTCCAATTGTTGATGAGAGTGGCGCAAAGGTTGGTGAGCACAAAGGTGCATACACATACACAGTTGGGCAACGTCGCGGCTTAGGTTTGAGTGTGCCAACTCCAAATGGCGAACCAAGATATGTACTAAAGATTGAACCAAAATCAAATACCGTTGTAGTTGGCGTTAAAGAAGATTTAGCAATAT
>CAYPMF010000061.1:0-6677 GCA_964411805.1 uncultured Actinomycetes bacterium
TGAATTGGGAAAGGGTGTGAGATGGGTTCAGTCGTTAAAAAGCGCCGTAAGCGTATGGCAAAGAAGAAGCATAAGAAGCTTCTAAAGAAGACACGTATTCAACGTCGTAACGCAAAATAATTAAGGTTGCTTAAATAGCGATAACTTTCCATCGCTTGCAATTAGTGCGTAGCGAATTTTGTTTATTGTTATCCATTCAGAGCGGGCCGAATTATCAAAGTTTCTAGTAGAAACTAATGAGATAGTTTGGCTCGCTCTATTTATTGCACATAGACGTGATGCGCAATTAAATAGAATACTTTTATCTCCTAGTGCTACAGGCGCTGTCGGCGCCCCATAAAGTTTTGTCTCTAGTGCAACCGAAGTGGAGACAGGAGATAGTGATCCCCAAGCTACGCGATCCGCATTTGGTATTGAAAATCCACTGGCTGTAAGCCACGCGCCATATATGTTCTTACCTTGCAAGAGAAGTGAAATATCAAAACCAGCAACGGCTGTTAAGCCACCAAAACTTTGCACAGTTTCATAACTCCAATCTGCCGGATCTGCAGATTCACGTGATGCCATTCGTATTTCACCACGGATAGCTTTATTGTCTGAGTTAACAGTTAACACGGAGTCATAAGCAATGGAAACTTTATCTCCAATGCTTAGAGCCTTTAGATGGAATGCAACATCTCCATTTGTTCGTCCCTCAGTTGTCTTATCACCATCGATAATTTCATAACTCCAAGAGTTTGAGGTCTTTGTTGCACCTAAGAGAATCCCTTGGCTTTGATCTCGATAAAAAACTTGGAGCCCCGCAGCAGTTCTTGCGCAGGCACTGCTTACTGAAACATCAGAACCAGTTCGAGTGCGTTCTGGAATTTTGTAATCTTGAATTTGTGAGGCATTGCCATCGACTACGTTGAAGCGCCACTTCACTCCATCAAATTCTGCATTTCGAAGGTCTTTATCAGTTAAATCTCCATAGAAAATATCTAGGACATCTTTTTTGCCAACTTTTCCGACGCAAAATGAGACGTTTCCTGCAACATTATTTTTAGTCTTACCGCCGGTAATCGAATCGCCATCAATAACTTTTATCTGCCACTTTCCTGATACAAATGTGGCCATCTTAAGAAGTCCATGCTTGCTATCTGCGTAAACAATAAATTGTTTTCCGGCATAGGTACCTTGGCTTAAATATTTACCATCAGCCTTTGGATCGATAACAGTTAATTTCCAATTAGCCTGCGGGACTACCGCGTTCGATGTAACTTGATCTGAGGCGCCAAGAGAATTTACCGCTTTAATTGAGAATGAATATAAAGTTCCATTTTTCAATCCTGTAATTAGCGCCGGGCTTTCCGTGAATTCTTTTTCTACTCCTGAGGGTTGTATTTGTACCTTATAAGAAGTTACTTGAGCCGCTCGTGCATTTATTGGTGGGTCAAAATAGAGCATCGCTGATTTATCTCCGACCAGGGCTTTCACATTCTGAGGCACTTGTGGAATTCCAAAAGGAGTTCCTGCTGGCGGTTTTAACAACATATCTTCAAGCATTGCAACAACTAATGGACCAGTCGAATGGAAGACCTCACCATTTGCAAGGTTTGGCGTCATAACTGAATCTGTTGCTGACCTCGCAAATGTTGCCTCATCTAAATGGCTTATTGATGAACCGTATTCATAAACTGAAGGGGTATACAACTTTGGTTTAACGCCATTGTTAGCCTTTACGCCATTTGCACCAGACCAGAGAAGCTGATTGACCATTGCCTTTCCTAATTCCGCAGAAGGTGAAGGTAGATCCATCAATCTTCTTCCATCTGGAAGTTGCGAATATGCATCATATGGAGTTGGTCGAGAAACAGATCCGACTCCAAAATTTGTGTCGTAATCTGAATTAGATAAGAAACCTAATCCATGTCCTAATTCATGTATCAGAATAGATTCCAAATCAAATTTACTAAATGGACAATTCCCATCTGTTCCTAAATAAAGTCCAGAACCATTTGTTGAATTAAGTCTGATTGTAATTTCAGCATTAGCGGGATCTAAATCTTTACCAGCTAGCGCATTTGCCATTGCAGATGCGTACCAAAGTGAACTATCTGGCGCCCCGCTAAATCCACTAAAAAATCTTCCCGGTGAAGCAGCAGCTAAAACCTTGTCATTGTTTTGTCTTTCCCATAAAACATCTATTTGAATTGGTACAGACGATTTGAAACTTTGCGACCACACATCAACGGCAGCTTGAATTGCGGGCTTGTATTCTTCTGGGAGAGTAGTGAAATTAATATTAAATTGACTCTGTTTATCAAGTGAGTAGCTCTGCGGTGCACTTGGTTTCTGCGCAAATACTCCAGTCGGTGCTTTATAGAACGATACAAAAGGGGCTGGGATAGATTGAAATTGTTGAGAAGTCGCATTTGAGATATCAGGCAGCAGCGTTGCGAGTAATACACTGATGATTAAGGAAGCTCGCAGGCGCATATGGAAAACGCTAGCGTATCTGGGAGGATATCCGTGAGTTAAAGGGGAGTTAGATGACCATAGTCACCGTTTATTCACGAAATGGTTGTCATCTTTGTGAAAGCGCCATCGAAGAAATCAAAAAATTCTCAACTGAATTTATTTTTCAGCTAGGAGAGATTTTTATCGATGGAAATAGCGAATTAGAGAAGAAGTATGGCGAGGAAGTTCCAGTAATTCTAATAAATGGAAAGCCTCACGATTTTTTTAGAGTTGATCCAGAAAGATTTAGAAACGCTATGAAGAAAGAATCTCATCCGCATCAATAATTTGATATGCATAACCTTGTTCCGCCAAAAATCTCTGTCTATTTTGTGCAAAATCTTGATCAATCGTGTCTCTTGCAACAATCGAGTAGAAGCGAGCACCTCTTCCATCCGCTTTTGGTCTTAATACACGGCCAAGGCGTTGTGCTTCTTCTTGTCTAGAACCGAATGTTCCAGAAACTTGAATTGCAACTGTCGCATCAGGCAGGTCAACGGAGAAGTTAGCGACTTTTGAAACGACCAAGCATTTAATTTCACCAGTTCGATACATTTCAAAAAGTCTTTCACGTTCTTTAATCGGCGTATCACCTTTAACAATTGGAACGCCAAGCTCTTCTGATAATTTATCGATTTGGTCAATATATTGACCGATAATTAAAACTTGCTCATCTTTATGTTTCTTAGCTAGCGCCATAGCAACATTATGTTTAGTCAAAGTAGTTGAACAGAAGCGATAACGATCTTCTTGCTCAGCAGTTGCATAATTTAAACGCTCATCTTCCGTTAAATTAACTCGAACCTCGACGCAATCTGCAGGTGCGATATACCCCTGTGATTCGATCTCTTTCCAAGGAACATCAAATCGCTTTGGCCCAATTAGAGAGAAGACTTCACCTTCCATGCCATCTTCTCTGACGAGCGTTGCAGTTAAACCCAAGCGTCTACGAGATTGAATATCTGCTGTGAATCTAAAGATTGGCGCGGGTAATAAGTGCACCTCATCATAAATAATTAGCCCCCAATCGATTGCATCAAATAGATCCAAGTGGGCGTAAACCCCACCTCTTCTAGTTGTCATCACTTGGTAAGTCGCAATTGTTACTGGACGAATTTCTTTCTTAGAACCTGAATATTCGCCAATTTCGTCTTCATGAAGCGATGTGCGACGCAACAATTCATCACGCCATTGTCGTGCTGCAACAGTATTGGTTACCAAAATTAAAGTAGTTGCCTTTGCATGAGCCATCGCAGCAGCGCCAACTATTGTTTTACCGGCGCCACAAGGAAGAACTACAACCCCAGAACCGCCATGCCAAAAACCTTCTGCCGCTAGTTCTTGGTATTTACGAATCTCCCAACCATCTTGATTTAAATCAATTTCATGATGTTCGCCATCAACATAACCAGCGAAATCTTCTGCAGGCCAACCCAATTTAAGAAGTGCTTGCTTTAAAAATCCGCGTTGCCCGGGATGAACAATGATTGTTTCATCATCAACTTGAAGTCCAAGCATTGGAGCAACCTTTTTGCCCCGAGTTACCTCTTTTAAAACAGCTGGGTCATTTGAGACCAGAGTTAAGCCATGGACTGGATGAGCTTCTAACCGTAAGCGTCCATACCTAGACATTGTTTCTGCAACATCAATCAACAATGAATTTGGAACTGCATATCTTGAATATTTAAGAAGGGTATCAACTACCTGCTCGGCATCATGACCTGCAGCGCGAGCATTCCAAAGACCAAGTGAAGTTAAGCGATAAGTATGGATATGTTCCGGAGACTTTTCTAACTCCGCAAATGGTGCAATTGCACGACGACATTCATCAGAGAGCGGATGATCGATATCTAATAAGAGCGTCTTATCGCTTTGGACGATTAATGGACCGTCACTCACTTAATAAATCCTTCACAAATTGGTTTAACAATTTAATCTGTGAATCCATTCCAGAAATACTGATTTGTTCGTGCGGAGCATGTGCGCCATCGCCAATTGCGCCGAGTCCATCTAATACTTGTGCGCCAGCAGCCGCCGCAAAGTTTCCATCACTTGCGCCACCAACCGCAACGCGACCTACGGCCGGTAAGCCTAACTTCTTCGCGCTTGACTCATACTTTTCATAAAGTGCCATGGTTGATTTCTCTTCCAGTGGTGGCCGATTAATTCCACCTGTGATTGCAATCGTCGCCCCGGAAATTGTTGGCGTCAAAGATTTAATCGCCTTATCAACACGCTCTAATTCACTTGTTGCAAAGGAACGAACATCGATATCTAAAATTGCGTTTGCTGGAACTGTATTAGTTGTCGTGCCACTCAAAAGAGTGGTTGGCACGACTGTTGTTCCTAATTCTTTATTTTCAAGTGCGACAATCTTTGAAATTTGATTTGCTATCTCAACCGTTGCGTTAATGCCCTTTTCTGGCTCGAGGCCGGCGTGAGCGGCTCGTCCATTAACGATTACGCGATACATAGCTGTGCCCTTACGACCAGTCTTCACTTTGCCATTTATCGAAGCTTCCAGAACTAACACAGCACTAGACGTTGTAGAAACTTTTTTAATTAAATCTTTTGAAGTTTGGGAACCAGTCTCTTCATCTGTAGTAGCAATTAACGCTATTTGATCTAAAGCAATATCTTTAATTGCATAAAGCGCTTGTAGAAAGCCAGCTTTCATATCGAAAGTTCCTGGACCAAATGCAATATCGCCTTCAACTTTCCAAATCGGGTCAAAAGATCCAATTGGCCAAACAGTATCTAGGTGTGCAAGTAAAACAATTTTTGGCTGATCAGCACCCAACCAGAAAACAGGGCGCCCACTTTCATTAAATACTTTGGCATCTTTCCCAGTCACATTTTTAGTTATTGTGGCGGCGAGGTTAATAACTTTTCGGCAAGCTTCTAAATCTTCAGTGGGTGATTCACACTCAACCAACGCCTTTAAATCTTCCAAAATTGCCATTGTCTAATTCTGCCTTACTTAGCCAAACTCACGCCGGTAATTCGAGAGATCTTAAATGGTACGACCTGCCCAGTGGCATGATCCCTAGCGTTTAGAGTTCCAAGTGAAATTGAAATCGGATCTATTAGACGATTTGAAACCCCGCCATTAGTGTCGGCATAACCAATTGTCAGGCTCGCTTCTTCTTCAATATATTGATTCAAAATTTCTAGCGTTTCATTTGGAGTAGTACGCGGAATTTCTCTTGATTTATGGCTCGTCGCTTTTTCGCCAACTCGAATTGCTCTTACTGCTGACTGAATGACGACTTCAGTTGGGTTTCCTTGTTCAGCAATAACTCTAGGAGGTTTCGGTCGAGATTTTGCTCTTCGTATGGCTGGAGCAGAAATTAAAATTCCGCTGGCATTTTCAGCAGCAGGTAAATATCCAGATTCGCGAAGAGAAATCAAAACTTCAGCAGTTGGAACTTCCGAAATTAAAACTTGAGATGCCAATTTTCTTAATTGTAAGTGTTCTATTTTCTTATCATGAAGAATCTGAGTGATTATTCCTTCGTCCTCACATCGAAGATAAGTTGCTGCTGAACCAATTCGCAACCTTCCATGGCGCTTTGAAACATCATTAATTAAATACTCCAATGGCTGAGGAACTGGCGTTTTAGAAGTTCGCTTTAAGAAATCCTTTATGTGATCTCCGGTTTTTCCATGATCCAAACCGCGTCTAATAGAAGGTTCGCTAAATCGATAAACGGTCGCCCCACCGCGACTTTCAATATCAGCAATTGTTCCTAACTCATTTGCAATTTCAACTGTTAGCGGTCCCGGAGCAATTGCAGAGTTATCAGCTTGAATCAGTATGTGATCGACAGGTTTTGGTAGTGCGCTTTCGACTCCAAGATCATCGCCTTCGGTTAAGAGCGCTTTAGCAAAAGATGAAAGTGCGCCCTGGCCAGTTACGCCAAGCCATTCAGCTTCACGCAGCGTCCAAGAAACATATTCCGAATTAAATCTTTGCGGTGAAGTCCATTTAATTTGATCTTCAATACTTGAGAATTCGGGTGCCAACTCTTCGTTTTCCAGTAGCGCCCCAATAGTTTTCTTTCGCAGGGTTGATATTCCAGCTCTATCTAATTCGGGTCCGAGAGCTGCAATGCTCTTTTGATCTCCCTTTCCAATTAAACCTGCAACGCGAGAAGTTTCAAACCAAAGTGAAACTA
>CAYPMF010000062.1:0-6652 GCA_964411805.1 uncultured Actinomycetes bacterium
ACCTCTGGGTTATGAGCCCAGCGAGCTACCGAGCTGCTCCACCCCGCGTCGGTACTTCGAATCTTAATCGAGCCAGGCGAATTACCAAAATTGAAGTTAATTCACGCAAGCAAAACAACACTTTTCTAAGCAAACCAAGAATGCGTTTCTTAATTTGTTTAGAAGTGTTGCCCTTTTGATTAAATCACTAAATAAGTAATTTACTTTTGCGCTGCAATAGCTGCGGTAATAGCCGCCTTCAAGCGATCTTGTGCTCGGCCATATGCTGCGAAATCTCCAGCCTTAAGAGCTGCTTGTGAATCTGCCATAGCTTGCTTTGCATTCTGCAGAGCGCTCTTAAGTGAAGAGTTTCCAGATGTGGAAGTTGTTGTTCCACCAGTTGCAGTTCCTGGAACTGAATTTAAGATTGATGAAGAAGCGCCACTCAATACTTGATCAAGAGCGCCCTTTAATGTGTTATCAAATCCGATTTGATCTCCGAAAGATACGAGCACTTTTTGGAGCAATGGATAAGAAGATGAGTTAGCAGTTGCACGAACATAAACCGGTTGAACATAAAGCAAACCGCCGCCAACAGGAAGTGTTAAGAGATTGGACAGCACAACATCTGATCCACCTTGGCGAAGTAATGAAAGCGCTTGTGCGACCTCTGGCTTAGCTTCAAAGTTAGATGCGACTTGTGACGGACCAGAAATATTTGTAGATCGAGGTAATTGAAGTACAGAAATCTTTCCGTAATCCGGTCCATTATCTGAATTAACTGATGCGAATGCAGTTAGGTTTTGGCGATTTCCTTTAGGAACAAATGCCGTAGTTAATGAGAATGCTGAACTTTTATCTCCTGGCATCTGCATTGTTGTGTAATAAGGAGGTTGAACGCCATTGTTTGCGCCCATTGAAGATGGGTCTGTTGGCACGCGCCAGAAATCCTGTCCGCCGTAATAAGCGCCAGCATTTTCAACGTGATAGGTACTCAACACTTCACGTTGCACACCAAATAAATCTTCCGGGTACCGAATATGTGAAAGTAAACCAGCAGCCATTGCGCTCTTTGGCTTCAACGAACCAGGGAATGCCTTTGCCCAGGTATTTACCACTGGATCCTTCTCATCCCACTTATAAAGTGTGACGGTTCCATCATATGCATCAACAGTTGCTTTAACAGAGTTGCGAATGTAGTTAACAGTTTTATTTGGCAGCGGTGAAACTGATGCAGCGCTAGTTGTTAATGAATTTGTAGTTGCTTCCGCAAGATTTATTCGCTTCGCATATGGATAACCAGAGTTTGTTGTGTAGCCATCGATAATCCAAGTGATGCGGCCATTTACAACAGCCGGATAAACATTTCCATCAAGGGTTAACCAAGGAGCCACTTTTTGAACGCGCTCAGCTGGATTGCGATTAAAGAGGATCTTTGAATCTTTATTAATCAAATTTGATAACAGAATTCGTTGTTCTTGATATTTAATTGCAAATAGAAGGCGCGTAGCAACTGAACCCATTGGAACGCCACCCTTACCTTGATAGGTGTAGTTTTTCTGGCCAGTTGCAGATTTATCATCTGGATAATCAAGCTCGGTTTGAGTTCCACCCTTTACTCCGCCGATGATTGAGTAATCCGGCATATTCTCGCCAAAATAAACACGTGGTTCGAATACGCCAAGTCCTGAAGTTGGTGGAATATCTCCAACTGAGAAACTTGGCTTTCCATCTGCATCAACTGTATTTCCAGTTGCAGCAACAAAACCAAATCCGTGAGTGTAAACAAGGTGATCGTTGATCCAATTTCGAGATGGGTTTCCATTTATATTTAATTCACGAACTGAGACGATGGCATCCTTGCTAACGCCATTAATTTTGTAGCGATCAATATCTAGTGAATCTGGAAATGCGTAATAAGGCTTAATTTGTTGAAGCTGTCTAAATGTTGCTGAGACTACGCTTGGATCAATTAAACGAATATTTGAAAGCGTTCCTGCATCCTTCTTTAATTGCGCGGCATCAACGGTATTTCCGGCTTGGTAATCGGTGACCTTCACATTGCTTAAACCGTATGCGGCACGCGTTGCATCAATATTGCGTTGAATATAAGTAGTTTCTTTAGCCGACTCGCTCGGCTTTACGGTGAATTGTTGAATAACTGATGGATAGACGCCCGCAATTAGAACTGATGAGACCGCCATTAAAACCACGCCCGCACTTGGCAACAACCAAGAGCGACGGAAGATATTTGCAAAGAATAGAAGTGCACAGATCAGAGCAATTGCAGCCAATATAGATTTGGCTGGCAGAACGGCGTTTACATCTGTATAGGTAAGTCCGGTAATTAATTTGGAATCTTTCAGCGCGAGGGCATAGCGGTCATACCAATATGCAATTGCCTTCATTAAAACAATTAGGCCAAGCAATACAGATAGTTGAACGCGAGCTGAAACTGTAGTGCGATCAGTTCCTGGCTGAATTCGAATGCCACCATATAAGTAATGAACAACCGCTGTCGCAACAATTGCCAACATGAGAGTTGAGAATCCCCATGCGATTATTGATTGATAGAACGGTAACTTAAATGCAAAAAATGAAATATCTTTCCCAAACTGCACATCTTTTACTCCAAATGGAGTTGCATTTTTAAATTGTAACCAGGTATCCCAAAGGCGAAGTCCTGAACTTCCGGAGAAGTAAAAGAGGAATGCAAAAATGCCCAGTAGTACCCATCGCTTTACCGGATCAATCTGTCCCCGGTATCTTTCTAAATTATCTGCCTCAATTGCAGTTGGGGCATAAACAGGACGAGTTCGATAAGCGACATAAATATTTGCAGTAATAAATGTAGATGTAACGACTCCAAAAAAGATAAATAGCTCGGCTTTAGTAAATAAAACTTTCTTCCATACATTTACAAAATCAACAGATCTAAACCAAAGTAAGTCAGCGTAGAACCCACTGAGGCTTACAAGAATTACTCCGATTACAGCTAACGCAATGATTGTTAGCGCTAGTGGCCCTGGCTTCTTAATCTCGCCAGGATTTGCTCCTGTATTTCGTCGTGGAAACTTAAATGGATTTTCGCCGAATGGATTAGATGTGCTCACCTTTGTAGCCTACCTACTTTCTGGGATGGGCAAAACTTGAAGTATTAGCAAGCACTGGCAGCGCTTTTATTGCCCGCCAAGACATGAACCGCTTCACTTAAATTATTCACACCATAAATCTCAAGGCCCTTAGGGTGCTTTGAGATTTTTGAACAATTTGATTTGGGCGCTAAGAAAATCTGGACTCCAGATTTTTTTGCTGCCAATATTTTTTGATCCACGCCACCGATGGCACCAACTTTTCCATTTTGCGAGATAGTCCCGGTTGCTGCAATTTTTCGTCCTGCTACTAACTGTGGATCAACGCTCTTTGCAATTAGAGCAAGTGCAAAGGCAAGGCCTGCTGAACCGCCGCCGACTTTATCCAAAACGATTTTTACATCCGACTCGCTCCATGTTGGCTTGGGATAAGTTGGAATAGATTTAATGAAATTTAGGGCCGCAATGGCGCCATTTATTTGCGAATCAACCATCTCTTGCTTCTGTCTTGCAGCGGCTGCTTTTGGCTTCTCTTTCTTGTCGTAAAGCGCATCACGCGGCATCACAACCAAATCTCCATCTAGCCAGGCCTGGATGACTTCAAAGCCGAATGGAAATTCTCCCGGGCTCGTTGCATAAATTGCAGTTGAGTAAAGCGCACCAGTTGAACCATTGGCATTTGAATTATCGCTAACGCCCTTTATAGAAATCGCGCCTCCTAATAAATTAGAAGTTGGGCCCGGTGCGAGGATCACAAAATTTTGTGGCAAAAAGAGTGCGAGCGCAGTTATAACTGTAAAAAATATAAGTACTGGACGGCTAAAGAATTTTGGAATCAATTTCTCTGCTTAATGCCAAGCTCAAGCAATTGGCTAATGGCCCTTTTTATTATTTTTATTATGGCTTTTCTTATCGTTCCTAAAGGTGCTCTGAAAAGTACTAAAAGAGTTAACGCTGCGATGGGTGGTGTTGTCGTACTTCTCTTTATATTTGGCAAGCCAGATCACATAGATAATCGCCCCAGTTACGCCAACGATTGGAACTATCCACCAAGCTAAAGCTGCAGCAGCGCTACTGCTTATTTGGGCGGCTAGGTTCATACGGAAATCTTATTGCTTCATTACCCAAGTGCTCAGGGAGTTGGATTACCAATTAGGGTCAAAAGCCCAACTCAGTGACAATTCTCAGGAATACATTTACGGAAAATGTGGTTCCATATTCACTATGGCAAATGAGAAACCTCCCTTTGGGTTCGGCGGTGGGTTCGGTGGCGGATTTGGTTCCGACGGATCTGGTGAAGGTGATGGAAACGAAAATAACGGCGGCCCAAACTTCAATGAGATTTTTGCAGGGCTGCAGAACTTTGGCTTTAATCCACAAGCTCTCTTTGCTGCGGCAAGTGGAAACGCACCGCTAATTTCTCAGGAAGCGCTTCGAGATATCTCACGTCGCATCATTAAGAGTGATCGCCCAATCGGAAATATTGATTTAGTCCAGAGCCAAGAGGCCTTCGACCTCGCCAATACCTGGCTTGATCAAGCAACTGTCTTTCCAACAACATCAATTGGCGGCGCTAGCGCAACCAATAGAAACGATTGGTTGACGGCGACCATTCCTGCTTGGCAGAAATTATTAGAACCGTTGGCTGATGGAATGGCCGGCGCACTTACTCAAGTTTTAAATGAATCTCCAATGTCAGACTCCCCTCAAATTGCGCATATAACGCCACTCATGCGCGCCTTCATGGGCTCGTTGATTGCCTCCGCGCTCGGCCAATCACTTGGCGAAATTGCCACAACAATTACAAGCGCCAACGATTCTGCGATTCCACTTGGCATAAAGGAAGCAAAGTTAATTCCGATGAATATTGAGGAATGGGCCAATGGCCTAAACCTTCGTATGGATGAGGTTCGAATCTTTTTAGCGGTTCGCGAAGCAGCGGCTACCCGCCTCTTTAGCCATACCCCTTGGTTATCTGATTATGTTCAAGAGTTAATCACTTCATATGGTCGCGGAATCCGAATTGATATGGAGGCGATGCAACAGCAAGCGATGGAGGCGATGGAATCTGGAAACTTTGATTTAGAAAATCCAGAATCAATCTCAATTGCAATTAGCGCCGGGTTATTTAAGCCTGAACAAACTCCTCAACAAGAAGCGGCGCTCGCAAAATTAGAGATGACATTCGCCTTAATAGAAGGTTGGATTGATCATGTAACAACTAAAGCGATTGGCGACCGACTTCCATCATTTGGCCCACTATCTGAAGCGCACCGCAGACGTCGCGTTTCAAAATCTCCAATGCAACATTTATTTGCAACGCTACTTGGCTTAGAAGTTTCACCAAGAAAGATGCGTGAGTGCACAAAGTTTTGGGATGATATGGAAAAACTTGTTGGCATTGAAGGACGCGATGCGCGATTTGAGGATGCGGCTCTTCTTCCAACTGCCAACGATCTTAGCGACGCCGAAAAATTCTTATCGAGCACAACTGTTCCAGACGATATCTCTAGCCTCTTCGAAGAGTGATTGAAGAGTGATTCAAAGAGTAAGTTGCTTTTTCTTGCCTGGAATTAACTAGATTTAAAAGGCGAAGTCCCCGGGCGCACGATTCTTTGTTTGCCTTCCCCTTGCAAACAATGAACGGTTATCCGAGGACTTCGTACGCGCAAGATAAGTGAGTTACACGCTAAATGCAACTTTCCAAGGCCATCGCCACGCCAGTATTTTGGAGAAATCCAAAGATATATATGTAATTTTCTTCTCACTTTTTCAAAAAATAGAGAGTTGCTCAAGCAAAATAATAATTATCGTCGCAAAGTATCCGCAATCAGAAAATTAAATCTTTCGCCGGAGATATAAACCATTTTATTTCCGACATTTCGTACCGACATTTTGTGATGCAGAACAACTTTAGCAAGCAGTGTTGATAAAGTTGTGGATTACATGTTGAAAAGTTCAATCTTTTAGGGGATAACTCGAGGCAGATGTCGGCTAGCAATTCAGTAAATAATCCAGCTAACCATCCAGCTGGCGACCAGATATCAAGTGGCCAGTTATCGAGTGGCCAGTTATCAAATGGTCAGATGAGACCCAAAGAGGTGTGGAATTCAGAGCTTGAAAATTATTTCATTCAAGATGAACTCTTTGGCCCTACCTTCACCCCCGTGAACTCTGATTTCTTAAGTAGCGGCGCGCAGAGCTCCACTTTGGGAAAGCCACTAACAATTAAGGGGCGGGAGCGCGAACTTCGCGAGCGCCTCCCGGATTTCAGGGTAGTTAGATCTGGAAGGCGAAAGCGTTCAATTCAGGCATTTCGCCAAAATGGTTCAATTGAGATTCACATTCCAGATCGCCTCACCCGTAGGCAAGAGCTGGAGATAATTCCAGAGATGATTGAGATGGTCTTGGCTCGTGAAGCTAAGAGCCGCAAGAACGATGAGCAGTTAATGTCGTGGGCTAATGAAGTTTTGGCTGAGCACCTTGAAGATTTTGATCCAATTACAGAACGCCCTAAATCAATTACGTGGCGAGCGATGCGCGAGCGTTGGGGCTCTTGTACAACCGTTGATAAAACAATT
>CAYPMF010000063.1:0-6610 GCA_964411805.1 uncultured Actinomycetes bacterium
TCGATCATTCCCGGCACATTATGTTCGCGAACTTCATAGCGACCATTGATATCAACTGGAATTGCGCCAGTTCCAAAAATTTTAAAGCCCATGGCATTGGTGCGAGTTAGATCGCGTGATGGCCCATCAGAAAGTGAACCGGCAACACCTTTAAATGCGCATGCAGTTGAAAGTAGCTCGCCCCATAAAGATGCAAGGCCGGCGCGACCAGTTGGAGTTACATAAACCTGATCTTTATCAATTGCATCTAAGGCTTTTAATAAACCAACATATGGAACCTCTGGGCGCGCATCGACAATTTCAATGCGAACCGGGAATGCATAACCCATCATCACGCCTTCACCTGAAAGCATCTTGATATCTTCACTCAGCGTCTGCTTCATAAAGCCAAGCGCATCGCAGGCATCTGAAGCGAGAGCTGATGTAAAGAAAGTTCTTAACTCCGCTAGATCGTGTTTCATCCCCATACCTCTTTTATCTTTGCCTTTAGGAAGTTCGCTGATTCAATCATTTCGCCCATACCGTTAACGCCATCTTCGATTGATACCCAACCATCAAAGCCAACGCCTTTGAGTGTTTTAAAGATTGCATCGTAATCATTTAAACCTTTGCCAATAACGCCATGTTTAAAGAATGAAACATAACCAGCGCTTCCACCTTCTTGGTTGCGCAGATCTTCGATTGTTCCAGATGCTAAGTAACGATCAGATGCGCCCATAGTTAAAACGCGATGCTTTACCTTTTCAAGTAGCTCAAGTGGATCTTCACCGGCAGCAATTGCATTAGATGGGTCGTATTGCACGCCAAAGATTGGTGAATCAATACGAGATACTAAATCAACAAATACATCCATCATTTGAGCAAATTCAGGTTCGGTCCAGAAATCATCCTTGTAGTGGTTCTCAATTACTAGAGTTACGCCCTCTTTCTCAGCTTCCACTAAACATTGTTCAATTGAATCAACAACGTAATTCATACCCTCTTCGCGAGTTATATCTTTGCGACGTTGGCCAGATAGCACGCGGCAATACTTTGCACCAAGCCCAGCCGCCATACGAATTGAAAACTTCTCGTGTTCAATCTGGCGATCACGTTCTGCCTTGTCCGGAGATGTGAAATCAGGCGAGCAACAGAGCATCGGAATACTCATCCCGGCTTTCTCAACATAACTCTTAATCTTTGGCCAGTTTGTTGGATCTTTAAAGTCGTGGAAGTTGTTGTACATCTCCAAGCCAGGAATCTCCATGGCGCCCGCCATATCGATCCACTCATAGATATTCATCTTGGTTGGATCTACTAAATCTTTAATCCATCCCTTAGGGAATGCGGCAATCTTTGGCATTACAACTTCTCCGGATTTCTTCCAATGAATGTAAATTGCTCTAAATCTAAAACAGTTGCGGTAAAAGGAATTGAATCATCACTAATCCAATATAGGCAACCTTCTGCAAGTTGTTCTGGCGTAGTCATCTTGCCTGACGGGATATCGGTGCGAGATAACTTCTCCCACCACTTGTCGCCTAGGCCCTGATCAATTTTCATCTGCTTCTCGCGGTCGGTAAGGATCCAACCAGGATTGATTTGATTTACCCGAACGCCTTGCACGCCAAGTGCGTTACCAAGGTTGCGAGTCATAGTGACCATCGCACCTTTGCTCATTGAATAGGCCAATAAGTTGGCTTCACCTGCATGAGCATTTACCGATCCAATATTTAAAACTGCGCCGCGGCTCTTCTTAAGTTCTGGCATACAAGCTTGAATTAAAAAAAGTGGGGCGTTGATATTTACCTGCATTAGACGGAGATAATCTTCATACTTAATATTCTCAACATTTGATTGATCAAAGAGGGCGGCACAATTAACTAGCGAATCAATCTTCCCAAAGGCCGATACGCAAGCATCTGCAATCTTCTTTGGGGCGGCAGGATCGGTTAAATCCGCAACACATAGCGCAGCGTTTGAACCAAGTTCACCAACTAACTTTTGTCCTTCACTTTCCACGATTCCAGTGATTAAAACTTTGCCACCCTCGCGCACCACACCACGGGCAATAGCGGCGCCGATACCTGATGTGCCGCCGGTGATGATTACGACCTTATCTTTTAACTTCATGCAGGTGTAATCACTGACTTAATAAATTCACCAGAGTTCATCTTTTCAAAAGCGGTCTTCCATTGATCAATTGGGAAGACGCCACCTAAAACTGGTTTCAAATCCAATTGCTTGGTATCAAGCATTCGAAGAACTTTCTCCCACATTGGATAGTTATGGCTAAATGATCCTTGCAGTCTTACATTTTTTTGCACCAATGGATCAAGGGAGAAGTTAAGTGGTTGTGGCCCCCAACCAACTTTTGTAATCCAACCATTTGGTCGAACTGCATCTAACGCTCCCTTAAGTGAAGCGGATACGCCAGCTGCATCAATAACGCCATCACAACCAAGACCATCAGTTGAACGAGCCCATTCTGTTGCATCGTTATAGATAACTTCCATGCCATATTTCTTTGCAACATCTAAGCGCGCTTTATCGCGCTCTAGACCAACAATGGCAACTTCAGCGCCAGCAAGCTTTGCCATTACGCCAGAGAGAATTCCAATTGGCCCTGGCCCCATTACAACAATGCGATCACCTAATCTTAAGAAGCCGGGATCGATAGTTGCCGAGAATGCCACTGCACATGGCTCGGTCATCGCTGCATATTCAAATGCAACAGAGTCAGGAACTTTATGTAATAACCGTTGTGGCACCTTTGCATACTTTGTCATCGCACCATCAACGCCATTTCCAAAACCTTTACGTGATGGATCTAAGTTATATAGACCTTGGCGCGAAAGTGGGCCAAACATGTCGACAACTGCGGCGGTCTCGCTAACTACGCGATCGCCCTCTTTCCAATTCTTCACATTTTTACCGAGTTCGATAATTACGCCACCAAATTCATGGCCCAAGATCACCGGGTAATTAACTGGCCAAGATTGCTTGCCTTCCCATTGGTGCAAATCAGAGCCACAAACAGAGGCTGCTTTAACTTCAACAATTACATCATCATCGCCACAAATAGGGCTTTCAACTTCGCGAATCTCAACTGCATGCGGCTTATTTTCGTAATTAACTACGGCAGCTGATTTCATTTCTCTCCCTTAACTGGCACATCGCCATATGCATGTACCTTCTCGCAGATCTCTCGAAGCACTGATGAGACATCCTTACCTTTACTAAATGAATCAGCATCGATTGCAAGGGGAGCGCCGATAACAACCAGCGGTGCGCCATAAGAAGGGCAGGCAATCGCTTGCTCAAGTGATAAGCCACCAACAGCTTGCACCGGAACTGAGACAGCATCTACAACTTCTTTTAATTGATCCAGCGGTGATGGCCAACGGCCACCAGCTGCGCCAATGCCACGTCGCTCGTCATAACCAATATGGTGAATAACCATGTCACAACCAAGCTCTTCTAATTCCCGCGCACCTTGCACCATGTCAGGACATCCCAAGTTATCGCCCATAACTTTGACGCCATAATCTTTTCCAGCTTGCACCACAACTTTGATTGTCTCTGGATGAGCACGACCCATAACGACAACATGGGTTGCTCCAGCTTTTGCCATCATCTCAGCTTCTAGGTAACCACCATCCATAGTTTTTAAATCAGCAACGATTGGATGGTTTGGAAATTCCTTGCGAAGCGCTCGCACTCCATGCAAACCTTCAGCGAGGATTAACGGTGTTCCAGCTTCGATCCAATCAACTCCCGCATCAACTGCAGTGTGCGCCATTTCCATGGCTTCATTGATATTTGTGAGATCTAGGGAGACTTGAACGATTGGTTTCATAACGCGATTTTATTTATCGCGCAACCCATATTCAATAGCTTAGTAGTTGACCCGCACCACTTCATGGACCAATTGCTCTGGAGTTACCGGCGCTTTGAGTGCCAAATCTACAGAAGTTGGAATTTCATTCATCTTTGCTGCTCCCAACAAAACAAATTGAGCTGCAATCTCTGTCATCCAATAGAAACCACCAGGTCCCACATCTTGATATAACTTCTCTGCCGCAGCGATTGCCCCATCACTAAATTTCTCACGATCATTCGCGCAATCGTTTAACGTTGCTAATAAATAATTTTTAACAGCGTTTCCATTTTCGCGCACTCTCATATGCGTCTCTACTAATTGTTGGTACTCCACATCCAAATTCCTTGGCTTTCGATTTTTCTTCCGCTCACTGCGAAGTGTCCATAACAGAGCTAATACAAATAAGGTTAGAAACATTTCCATGGATTAAATCTATGCACAGCCACCGACAATCAACAGCTGCTCAAATTTCATGAGCGCAGATCTATCAAATTTGCGAAGTTACTCCAGCTGAGGGCTTATGGTGTAATGGCAGCATGTCGTGCGGTCATCACGTTGGAGCGAGATCGAAACTCGTTAGGTCCACTCAGCGTAGATGATTGCAGGTGGCTAGCCAGGATGACGACTGGGAAATCTAGCCACAGCAATTAATTGCATATTAGAATTTAGCTACGTGATGACTGCATTAAATAAAGGCTCCGAAAGGGGCCTTTAATTATTTACTTATTTGCGCAATTAACCCGTCGGTGGCACGTTCAATCATTGCTAAAACTTCTTCAAAGGCATCTATTCCAGAACCCCAAGGATCAGGCACAACTAAAGATTGGGCTTCGCGCGATGTTGGATCAATTGCACTTAACTCCGGATCAAATTGGCGAAGTAAGAAAACCTTTGCTCGATCTTCATCGCTCTCTGCTGCAGTTAAAACCATTGCACGATTAGATAAATCCATACATAAAATTAAATCTTGAACCTCATAGGACTTCTTACTAAATTGCTTTGCGCTGTGCTCGTACTTGTAACCAGCGTCCTCCCAAGTTCGCACGGAAGATTTATGCGCTCCTTCACCGATGTGATAATTCGAAGTTCCTGAACTACTCACAATCACTCTTGGGTTGACCATTTCCTGCACTTTATTGTGAAGCACAGCTGCCGCCATTGGTGAGCGACAGATATTTCCCAGGCAGACCATCTCTACCCGAATCTCGTCTTTAGCGCGGAGTTTCTCCAACATGTACCCATTGTATTTGCTACCTTATTTTCTATGGCAACTAAAGAAAAAGAGAGTTTAGGTTTAAAGATCGAGCACGGGGTAGAGCACGTGCTATTTAGCGCGCGTTGGTTACTTGCACCGTTCTACATCGGTCTAACCCTTGCGCTACTTATGTTGATGATTAAGTTTGGCCAATCATTCTGGGCCTTTGCGCAACATATTCTCGAATCAGATTCACACCATATAACTCTTGGAATCTTAAGCCTTCTAGATATGACCTTGCTCGGTAACTTAATTTTGATCGTTATCTTCGCTGGATACGAGAACTTCGTTTCAAAGATTGGTTCTGCAGTCAATTCAAAAGATCGTCCGCATTGGATGGGTCGCGTTGATTACTCAGGCTTGAAGATAAAGTTAATCGGTTCACTCGTTGCGATCTCTGTTATTGAACTCCTTAAAGACTTTATGGATGCAAATACCGAGGTTTCTGATGGCCTTAAGTGGCGTATTGGTATTCATATAACCTTCGTAATCTCTGGCGTGCTCTTTGCATTGATGGATTACATCGCAGAGCTTCGCCACACTAAAGATTAATTTGAAGAAACTAGCGATTGCGTTATCAATAACGCTAACGCTCGCCTTCATTCCCTCTGCGCAAGCAGTACCACCAATTCTTGCGGTTGCACCTGATCACAACTTTGGTTTTGCCCGCTCCTTATTTAAGTTGTGGACAGATGTTTTACATGACGGCTGTACGGCGCGTAAAGAAGTATTACTGCAAGAAGCGGTCGTTGCCCCAAACAAGAGTGCTAATTGTTTTATAACTGGAGGCCAATGGATCGATCCATATTCTGGAAATCGAATCACTCAGTATTCAAAGATTGATATCGACCATTTAGTTCCGCTTGCTGAAGTTTGGCGATCTGGTGGTTATTCCTGGACGCCTCAAGAGCGCGAATATTATGCAAATGATGTCTTTGATTACCGCACTTTAATTGCTGTTTCGCCTTCACTTAATCGCGAGAAGAGCGATCAAGATATTGCGCAATGGCAGCCACCAGGTGGCTATATGGCTGGGTGCAATTATGTTAAGGATTGGATTGCGGTAAAGCTGCGTTACTCACTTTCTGTTGATCCGGCTGAAAATACTTATCTACAATCGCAAATTAAAGCTTGCAAGATTACCGATATTAAAGTTGAAATTTTAAGTGGTTTTGGAAATCCATCCGCACCAAAGGTGAATCTTAAGAAGAAGGTTTTTAAGAAAAAACCTTGAGATTTTCTACCGTAGTTTGACGCCCTGAGATAGTTATCGATGGGAAAGCAGTTGCAAACTTTGCGCCACCATCTGGACCCATCTCATTTGCAATCGCATAAAGTAGCCCGGCAGAAGTCGCATCGCCCGCGCCAGTTGTCCCAACAAACTTCTCTGGCTTAACTGGTTGATACCAAGCGCCTTGATTGGCCCACGCCCCAGATGTCTTTGCAAAGCCGCGACCAGCTGAAGCCAATCGCTCGGCACTTCCACTTGAGAA
>CAYPMF010000064.1:0-6398 GCA_964411805.1 uncultured Actinomycetes bacterium
TTGAAACTAGTACCCTTTTTCTCAACTGAGCGAAGCGCCTTTTGTAGAGCTTCTGGGAAAGATCTTCCAATCGCCATCGCTTCGCCAACGCTCTTCATTGTTGTCGTAAGACGATTATCGGCTTCTGGGAATTTCTCAAAAGCAAATCTTGGCACCTTTACAACAATGTAATCCAAAGTTGGTTCAAATGAAGCTGGAGTCGATTTGGTAATGTCATTTTGAATCTCATCTAAGCTATATCCAATCGCAAGTTTTGAAGCAATTTTTGCAATTGGAAATCCTGTAGCTTTTGAAGCAAGTGCAGAGGATCTAGAAACTCGAGGATTCATTTCGATCACAATAATTCGACCATCTACAGGATTTACTGCAAATTGAATATTGCAGCCACCGGTCGCTACTCCTACTTCTCGGATAATCGAGATTGATAGGTCGCGAAGTTTTTGAAACTCCACATCAGTTAAAGTTAGCGCTGGTGCAACAGTGATCGAATCGCCCGTATGGACTCCCATAGGATCGACATTTTCGATTGAGCATACGATTACGACATTATCGAGATGATCTCGCATAACTTCTAGCTCATATTCTTTCCAGCCAATTATGGATTCTTCCAAAAGAACTTCCGTAGTTGGTGAGTGACGAAGTCCAGCACCTGCGATTAGGTCCAATTCCTCTTTATTGTGCGCAATTCCTGAACCAAGTCCACCCATTGTGAAAGATGGACGAACTACAACTGGATAATTTAGATCTCCTACCGCTACATAACAATCTTCCAAGGTATGGCAGATTGCAGACTTTGCAGACTCTCCACCAACCTTTTCAACTATCGCTTTGAAAGTCTCGCGGTCTTCGCCACGTTTAATTGCCGGAATATCTGCCCCTATTAAACGCACTCCATATTTTTCAAGGATTCCGCGCTCTGCAAGTGCCATGGCCGCATTTAAAGCAGTTTGCCCGCCAAGAGTTGCAAGAATGGCAGTTGGTTTCTCCTTTGCGATTATTTTTTCAATAATCTCTGGAGTGATTGGTTCTATATATGTGGCATCGGCGAATTCAGGGTCAGTCATGATCGTCGCTGGATTGGAGTTAATTAAAACGACTCGAATTCCTTCAGAACGCAATACTCGGCAAGCTTGTGTTCCGGAGTAATCAAATTCGCATGCTTGACCAATAACTATTGGCCCAGAACCGATAACTAATACGCTCTCGATTGATTTATCTAATGGCATCAGCTATTCCGTTCCATTAGTTGTGTAAATTGATCAAATAAATATGAAGCATCATGGGGACCTGCCGCAGCTTCTGGGTGATACTGAACGCTAAATGCCGGAGTTTCCAGAAGTTCTAGCCCTTCTACAACATTGTCATTTAAACATTTGTGAGAAACAAAACCTGCACCATAAACGGTATTGAAATTTCCTTCGAGCGGCGCATCGACGGCAAATCCATGATTATGAGCGGTGATTTCGACTTTGCCGCTCTGCAAATTCTTTACTGGTTGATTAATACCTCGATGACCAAATGGAAGTTTGTATGTGTCAAAACCTAGCGCGCGACCAATAATTTGGTGACCGAAACATATTCCAAATAGCGGAATTTTCCGAGAGAGAATTTCGCGAACAAGAGTAACCATCTCCACCATAGTCGAAGGGTCCCCAGGTCCATTTGAAAGAAAAATCCCATTTGGATTAACAGAAAGAATTTCATCCAGTTTGGTATTAATAGGGAATACATGGACTTCAATGCCGCGTTCAGCCATTAACCTTGGAGTTGCACCTTTAATTCCCATATCGATTGCTACAACGGTAAATTTTCTCTCACCCTTTGCTGGAACGACATATTTTTCAATTGCAGTCACATCTTGAGCTAAAAAAGCGCCGGCCATTTGTGGACTTTTACGAACTTTAATGACCATTTCTTCTCTAGAAAGATTTGTATCTGAAAATATTCCAACTCGCATCGCTCCACGATCACGAAGATGTCGAGTAATTGCTCTCGTATCAACGCCGCGAATTCCGACAACACCATTATCAATCAAATCATCTTCAAGCGAAGATTCCGCTCTCCAATTACTCACAACCGGTGATGGATTTCTAACAACAAAACCACTCACCCAAATTTTTCGAGATTCCTCATCAATTTTATTCATACCAGTATTTCCGATATGAGGAGCGGTCATCACCACTACTTGTTTATGGTACGAAGGATCCGTTAGCGTCTCTTGATACCCCGTCATAGCCGTAGCAAATACTGCTTCTCCATAAGTTTCACCGGAACAAGCCCAGCTCTCACCTTCGAAGATCGCGCCATCATCGAGCACTAAGAATGCTTTGCTCAAATCGCGCCCCCATGTACTAACTTGGCATTAAAGATTGTTGCAAGAACTTTGGCGGGGAGTTCCATACCTTCAAAAGGCGTGTTCTTGCTCTTGGATGCGAGTCTATTACGATCAACGCGCCAACTTGCTTTGGTGTCGATCACAGTTAAATTTGCCGCGGCGCCGATAGCGATCGCATTTCCGTGCTTCTCATAACCAGCAATTTGAGCTGGATTTTGCGACATCACCCTTACAAGCCCAGCCCAATCCATCAATTTACTTTCGATCATAGCCTTAGCTACCACCGAGAGTGCCGTTTCTAGTCCTAACATTCCAAATGCTGCGGCTTGCCATTCGCAATCTTTATCTTCAGCTGGATGTGGGGCGTGATCGGTTGCAACGATATCGATCGTTCCATCAGCCAAACCTGCACGAAGGGCAAGAACATCGCTCTCAGTTCGTAACGGTGGATTAACTTTATAGACCGGGTCATATCCAGTTATTAAATCTTCCGTTAGTAATAAATGGTGTGGCGTAACTTCCGCTGTAACTTTAATGCCACGTGATTTTGCAAATCTAACTAACTCTACTCCGCCCGCAGTTGTTAAATGGCAAATATGAAGCCTTGACCCAACATGTTCTGCAAGCAAAATATCTCGCGCAATAATTGCCTCTTCTGCAACTGCCGGCCAACCAGTTAATCCAAGTTTAGAAGAAATAACCCCTTCATTCATTTGTGCATTGACTGTTAATCGAGGGTCTTGTGCATGTTGGGCGATAATTCCATCGAATGTCTTTACATATTCAAGTGCGCGGCGCATAAGTAATGGATCAAATACACATTTTCCATCATCGCTAAAAATTCGAACAGAAGCTTTGGATTTCGACATTGCGACAATTTCCGAAAGCTTCTCTCCTTGTAAATTCTCTGTAACTGCGCCAATTGGAAATACATCACAGAGCCCAGCTTGTTGCCCGAGGCTGTAAACCTGCTCAACAACTCCAGCGGTATCGGCTACTGGAAATGTATTTGCCATTGGAGAGATGGCAGTGAATCCACCACGTACTGCAGCCAAACTTCCAGTCGCAACAGTTTCAGAATCTTCTCTACCAGGTTCCCGAAGATGAGTATGTAGGTCTACCAAACCAGGAATAACTAAATTTTCCTTTGCATCAAAGATAATCTCTCCTGAAAGGCCATTTTCAATTTCAACAACTTTGCCATCGGTTATTGCAATATCAACAACTTTTCCATCCAATAACTTTGCATCTTTGATAACGCTTCTACTCAAATTGCACCCCCTAGAAGTGTGTACAGAACGGCCATTCGAATAAGAACTCCATTTGCAACTTGTTCAAGCACCACTGACTTAGTTGAATCCGCGCTTTCAGCAGATATTTCCAAACCTCTGTTCATTGGTCCCGGGTGCATAACTATTGAATTTGGCTTCATCTTCATCAAACGATTTTGGTCCAGGCCATAGCCTCGTGAATACTCTCTTTCACTCGGGAAAAAAGCATCCTTCATTCGCTCACTTTGAATTCGTAACATCATAAGAACATCGAAATTTTCCAATTTCGAATCTAGATCATATGTGACATCTACTCCCCAACTTTCCACTCCAACCGGAATTAAAGTTGGTGGCGCAATCAAAGTAACTTTTGCACCTAGCAATTTCAAAAGTAAAACATTGCTTCGCGCTACACGTGAGTGCAGAATATCTCCGACAATCGCAATGCTTAGCCCAGATAAATCCTCTCCAATTTCTTTGAAGTGGTTACGGATGGTGAAAGCATCTAAAAGTGCTTGTGTTGGGTGTTCATGAGTACCGTCTCCAGCATTTATTACTGTCGCGGATATCCAACCTGAATCAGCTAATCGCTGCGCCGCTCCTGATGCACCATGTCGAATAATCACGGCATCTGCACCCATTGCCTGCAAAGTTTGAGCGGTGTCTTTTAGCGACTCACCTTTGCTGACGCTCGACCCCTTAGCGCTGAAATTAATTACATCTGCTGATAGACGTTTAGCTGCGCTTTCAAATGAAATGCGCGTTCTTGTCGAATCTTCGAAGAATAGATTTACGACGGTTCGGCCTCTAAGCGTTGGCAACTTCTTCATGGGTCCATCAGATATTTTGGAAAGTTCAGCAGCGGTATCTAGTATCGCAATTGCACTCTCTCTATCTAAATCAGTGATTGAGAGTAAATGCTTCATCAGAGATCACCTGCAATGATTTCAACTAAGTCATTTCCATCGATTTCCGAAAGTTTAACTTTTACGCTCTCGCTAGATGAGGTAGGTAAATTCTTTCCGACATAATCGGCGCGAATAGGAAGTTGTCGGTGGCCACGATCAACAAGGACGGCAAGTTGAACGCTCTTTGGTCGGCCTAATTCACCTATGGCATCTAGCGCTGCGCGTATGGTTCGCCCGCTATAAAGCACATCATCAACTAGCACTACATCCTTGCCTTCAATGCCACCTGCTGGCATAACTGTTGGCAAAAGCGGACGAGGTGCTCTAGTGCGAAGATCATCGCGATGCAGAGTTATATCGAGAGTCCCAGTTGGAATCTCGCCCTCAATCGCTTTTAAGATTTCAAAGATTCGAGAGCTTAGATATGAACCTCTAGTTGGAATCCCAAGTAAGACTACGTTTTTTAGCCCTTGGTTATGTTCAATAATTTCATGAGAAATGCGCTTTAACGCGCGGCCGATATCACCGGCATCCATTACTACTGCCACTTTTACTCCTTGCCCGCCTCTCTGGACGGTGACTTAAAGGGGTTACGGTGGGAGAAATTATCACCTGTGGATAGATAAATCCACTCAAGGCGCGACACGCATACATTGGCGCACATGGATACTTTTAATGAGAATGAACAGCTAGATCAAACCTCGATGCAGGATATTGCGCAAGCTATTCGGGCAATACGCAAACAGAAGGGTCTAACTCTTCGCGATGTTGAAGAGCAATCAAATGGGCTTTGGAAATCAGTTGTAATTGGATCTTACGAACGGTGCGATCGCACACTCTCTCTGAAAAAAGCAATTTCCCTAGCCCAGTTCTATCAAGTACCTCTTGATCAACTATTGGGTCTTGGAAAGATGAAGAGAGGATCGAATGAAAGCATCATTTTGGATTTGCGGGCAGTGAAAAATTCACCTGAGAAAAGCCGGCTATACACAGGACTTACTGAATTTGTGAGGGCAATTTGCGAGAAGCGACGAGATTGGAATGGAGAATTGCTCTCAATTCGCTCTTCAGATATTTTTCAAATTTCCATTTTGCAGGGCGTGGAAGAGCCATTTGTAATCCCGTGGCTTAAAGAGAAGAGATTTCTATTTAATTGATATTCAACGAAGGCTTTAGTGCAAGAATTCGCGAAAGCACACCATTAATATATTTGGTTGATTCCGCGGTTGAATTCTCATCAGATAATAAGAGAGCCTCAGAAATGACGACATCGCTCGGTACAGAAGTTGACCAAAACATTTCGAAGAGCGCAATCCGAAGAATATTTCTATCTACAGCAGGCATCCGATCTAAATCCCAACCCTCTGCATAAGAAATAATTAATTCATCTATTTTATTCTTATGGAGTTCCACTCCTTGAATAATTTCAAGTGCGTATTGACCCTCGGAAATTTCGCTCTGTTCACGACCAGCCAACAACTCAGAAGCAATCAGCTTTCGAATATCTGCTTCAAATAAGAAATCTAAAGCTCGTTTCCGGGCTTTGTGGCGTGCGCTCACCGTAAATTAATTTGCACGACCGAGATAATCACCGGTTCGCGTATCTACCAGTACGACCTCATCTTGCTTGATGAATAGTGGCACCTGAATATTAATTCCAGTTTCTACAGTTGCAGGTTTAGTGCCACCAGACGAACGATCTCCTTGAAGCCCTGGCTCTGTGTAAGTGATCTTTAGCGCTACAGATGCAGGCAATTCAACATAGAGAGGATTACCTTCGTGGACTGCAACAATCGCTTCGCAGTTTTCCAACATGTAATTGACTGCATCACCAACCACTTCTGTTGGGACAGTCATTTGATCAAATGTTTTTTGATCCATAAA
>CAYPMF010000065.1:0-6190 GCA_964411805.1 uncultured Actinomycetes bacterium
AGGCGGTGGATTCTTAGCGATTCCAGTATTAGTGATCTTTTTTAAAATTTCTCAAGATAAAGCTTCTGGAACTTCGCTATTAATAATAGCTCTCAACTGTTTTACAGCTTTCATTTCTCACTTTCAAAAGTGGGGCGAGATTAGTTGGGAGATTCCACTAATTATGGCTTTAAGCGCCGTCATTATTACAAACTTAGCAAGTGAGCACAGCCATAAGGTGCCGTCCAAAATATTACGCAGGGCCTTTGCGATTCTCTTGTATGTAATCGCAATCTATACAACCCTGCGCACCTTTAAGTTATTTTAAATTTGAAACTTCCGCTTATTGGATGACCATCCTCGGAAACTACTCGATAAGTAAGTATGTAACTTCCCTTATCGCTTCCACCTTTTGTTTCGGTAGAAAGTCTGGCCCCTCCTATTAAAGGCTTTCCAATTGCATATTCCTTTTTCGGTCCTTTAATAGATATTAAATTAATTGCATACTTTCCCAGAGTGATGATATTTCCATCAAACTCAACCCAAACCACTTTGGGCATGGTTTTTAATACCGCGCCGGGTTTTGGATTACTTCCTGTTACAGATGCATGCGCGTTTGCGCTTGGAGCGCCCGCTAAGGCAACCCCAAACGCAATCGCTAACGAAATTAATCGTTTCATCATCCAGCAACTGTAGTCACTGATGGCGCTGGGCCAAATTCAGTGTCTTCGGTTGCCGCCATGGTTGATCCATCGGTAATAATCCATTTCAAATATAACTTCTTTGAAATATCTTTTGCATAACAAGATTGAGCAGTTTTGAAGCTGATCTTTTGGGGTGTTTTATCCCAAGTTACCTTGAAGCCAAAGTCATAGAAACTATACGGATCGATCTCACTATCAACCGACTTTGCAGTCCAATTGACGGTATATGAAGTTGGGGCATTGCTTGCATCAACTTCTTTTGAAGGTATTACCTCAGATTTGAATCCCGCATGAAACTCTGGAGTTGGTTTGCCAGCAGTTGCTGGCACGTTAACTGAGAATTTACGAGTTGGATATTGGATATTGTTATAAACACATCCATGTCCCAATGAAAGATAAACGCGACTAGACGCTCCTGCAACTAGCGAATTTCCTCGCATTTGAACACCGACGTGGGCAAACGCTGGACTATTTCCAATTATGGAAAAAATAAGCGCAGCACTAATTACTAAATATTTCTTTTTCATATTGCCTTTCCGATTAAAACTTGTGACCAGTTAAATCAGATAAAGCAGAAAAGACCGCTGAATTACTCCATGTTGGTTCTTCTGGTTTAGTTAAGTTTGTTAAACCTTGAGGAGATAAATAAGACTTTAGCTTTGCTGGAATTCCGGAATTTCCAACTTTCGGAGATCCTAAGTCGAGCCAGCGCCAATGCCCCTTATCATCAACAATTACAACTAAATCAGCATGGACCATGTCATAGGTAACTTGCTTTCCAGTCTGCCAATCTGGTGAGAGCTCGGCTGCATCTTTCGCAGAGAAGCTCTCGCGCGATGCGGGTGCACCAAAAAACTTCCACAACTTTTTCAAGTTTGCAGCGGTGCCCGATGCGACTGTCCAATTATCACTACCGTAAAGGTCTTTATATGCTTTTAGTCTCGACGGTAAATCGCGCTCACCATCAACGGACATAACGAGCGCTTCAATTGAGTTGCTCAATCCAGCTTTAGAAATGGCCTCACCTATATCTCTGATATTTGCCGAAGTCATTGGGCAAATTTCTTGGCAAGAAGTTAGGAAGTTTGCAATTACAAGGTACTTTCCTTTTTTGGAATCTAAAGTAAAACTCTTACCTTCTGAATCAAAAAAAGTTGTCTTTAGTAGTTCAGGACTTATTGGTTGATCTATATATGTTCCCCCACCTGAAGCCGCTGTTCCGGATGCTGTCGAAGGTTTTTGAGCCTTCGAATGATCCATACCAGCCATTCCAGAGTGTGAACTACTTGTGCCACAACCAGCCAACAAAATAGTTGCGGTAAAAAGCGCCATTGCATTTTTTAAGCTTTTAAACATTTAAACCTCTTTATTTAATAATTGGATTAATTTCGATGGAATCTATCGATGGTCCACCATGCGCCTATAACGGCCAAAACCGCCAAGGTTGTCAGAATATGAGTTTGGTGGTGGATGAAAAAATTGTGATGTTCCATTATTTACCACCAAATAGCGCTGAATTGGGTGGGCCGCGCAAAATATTTACTTTAGAAAATATATGTAATGAAACTTTCGAATCCGAGGTTAAAGCTTGAGGATTCCTTCCTAATTGTGGAATGAAATTAAATTCATACTTTGTAAGTGAAAACTTACTAGTTACTTTGTTCCAATAATTTTCAAAGTTTGTAATCAAATAATATGAGAGCAGTCCAAGCACGCCATGTGAAATTAACATAGATGTATTGGAGTCAGAATTTCCACCAATTAAGAAGTGAATAGAGCTTTGACAAATAAGAACTAGCAGGGCAAGTTTTGGTCCCCGAAGTTCTTTCTTGTTGAAGAAGACTGCCAAAATTAAAACTAATAACAACTGAGTAAACAGTCCAGCAGTTAGGCGATACTCTGAAATATTTGTAATGTGAGCAATCAGAGATGCACTTAATAGAACAAGTGACGAACCAAGAGATCTTGCTAATCGACTTGGCGCCAACATGAGTAGAGAGTAGCGCGTAAATCTCTCCTAACGATAGATTTACAACCGTGGAACAAGTCCTAACTAACTCTTCAGTCAAGCGCATAATCGAACATATGCGCAGCCTTGGTATCAAAGGTGAGGTTCGCGCATTGAGCGATAGCGCTCGTACTGCTGCTGAAGCTGCCGCTGCGCTGGGAGTTACCCCAGGACAAATCGCTTCCTCAATTGTTTTTAAATTACCTGATGGGTCTCCCCTTTTGGTTGTTACATCTGGATCTCATCGCGTTGATACCAACTTGGTTGCAGTTGAATTAGGTGTAGAAAAATTACATCGAGCCGATGCAGATTACGTAAAAGAGGTTTCCGGAATTTCCATCGGTGGTGTTTCACCTTTTGGTTGGATAACAACGCCAACAATTTTGATTGATAAAGCTCTGGCACAGTATGAAGTTGTTTGGGCGGCTGCAGGTCATGCTCATGCCGTTTTTCCGACTTCTTTTAATGAATTAGTTCTTCATACCGGTGGTAAAGCAGTAGTTGTGGCGAACGATTGAATATTTATGAAAGTTGAGCTCTTTCTCTGGGATATTCCAAAAAATAAAGTCCCACTTGCTGTATTAAAGATGGCGACAAACCATATTTACTTAAAACGAAATAGATCGATTACTTTTTATAAATTACTAGGCACCGGTAAAGGCGGGACCTTTACTCCTAGAGATGCAAATATGCTCTGTTGGGGTTTATTAGCTGTTAGTAATAATGGAGTTGCCTCCTCAAAAATAATCAAGGGCTGGAAGAAGATCTCAACTAAATCTAGGTATTACGAACTCTCTCCAATATCAGCTTTGGGTAAGTGGGCTGGCAAGCAACCTTTTCAAGTTTCTCCGCTTAAAAATCCGAATTCAGAGATTGCCGTAATAACACGAGCGCGAATTAAATTTAAATTATCAAGAACATTTTGGCGTTCAGTTCCGCCCGTTGTAATTAGTTTGAAATCAACGCCTGGACTTAACGATTCGATTGGCATTGGTGAGGCTCCAATTGGATTACAAGGCACGTTATCTTTCTGGGTGAATAATGAAGCTGTCACCAATTTCGCCCACAGGGGTGAGGCGCATTCGCGCGTTATTAAGCAGACTCGCGAGCTGGGCTGGTATTCCGAAGAACTTTTCGCTCGATTTGAGGTCATTGCTAAGGCAGAATAACGGCATGTCGATTCGCCAATACCGTCCGAAGCGAATTTCTCGCGGCGGAATATCGACTCCACAAAAATTCTTCATCAACTTATTTTTTATATCTTTGATCGGGCTACAGATTAGTTATCCGTTAGTTCATAATGAAGTTCTTCGATGGGTAACTATTGCAACAGTAATTGTTGGTGGACTTTTCTCTTTTGCTGATGCGCTAATTAATTTTGGTTCACGATTTGCATACACACTTGCTCTAACTACGCTGGTTTTCGGATTTGCAGTTGAAGCTCTTGGTCAAGCAACAGATTGGCCATTTGGAAAATACACATACTCTCCAACACTTGGATTTCAATTATTAAGCGTTCCAGTCATCGTTCCCTTTGCTTGGTTGATGATGGCCTATCCGGTTTTATTGGTTGCAAGAAAAGTCTCGCCAAACTGGGTTTTTATTTTTGGCGGATTTGGCTTAATGGCGTGGGATCTATTCCTTGATCCGTTGATGGTCTCTGCTGGAAGATGGTCCTGGCACTTCAAGGGAGCGCACATTCCATTTGAGAATTCGATTCCACTTTCAAATGCAGTCGGTTGGTTATTCTCCGGAATGATCTTGATGGCGGTATTAAATAAAGTCCTACCAAAGGACCGCAGGAAGAAGGTGGCTCGCACAAAGCACGTAGATATTTTTCTAATCTGGGTACTCTTTTCAGGAGTGGTGGGAAATATCTTCTTCTTTCATACGCCAGGCGTCGCGATTATTGGTGGCGTTGCCTTTGCAATATTCTTAGCACCGTCCCTATATAAGACGATGCTAGGTATACCTGAACTAAATTGATATTTGTAAATACTCTCGCCATACTGCTTTTTGCTATAACTATTTCAAATATTTTCACAGTTAAAACTCTTAAACCAATATCTTTAAAGCGAAATGATTTCGACATTTTAGTACCAATGCGCAATGAAGAGTTCAATGTCGAACCATTGATTAAAAGCCTGCTTAACCAGGGTGGGTCAATTTATGTCCTTGATGATAATTCAACAGATAAAACACTTGATACTCTAAATACGTTTGATAATCAGATAAAAATTATTGAGGGGAAAGAGCTACCTGCAGGGTGGCTTGGAAAGAATTTTGCATGTCACCAATTAGCCGTGGCGAGTTCAAATCAATACTTGGTTTTTATTGATGCAGATGTTCGCATTAATGAAGGCGCTATTGCAAGCTCAATTGAATATTTAGAAAAACACAGGTGGGATTACATCTCACCATACCCACGCCAGAAAACTTCTGGGTTAATTCAATTTTTAATTCAGCCAATCTTGCAATGGTCTTGGTTCGCTTCAATTCTGTTTCTATTTGCCTACCGATACCCAAAGAAATCTATGGCTGTTGCAAATGGTCAATTCTTTATTATTAAGCGAAGCGCATATCTCGCTTGTGGCGGGCATAAAGAAATCAAGTCTGAAGTCTTGGATGATATTGAATTGGCAAGATCGCTAATCTCAAGCGGCTTTATCGGCGGGCCAGTAGATGGTTCCCGAATTGCTGAATGCCATATGTATAAAAGCGATAAAGATTTACTTAAGGGTTACGGAAAATCATTATGGCGAGCATTCGGTGGCATTTTTGGAAGCGCAATTGCAATAACCCTTTTATTTGCTACAGCTCTCCCTTTTATCTATTTAGGGCTCGCAACTCTTTTGATCTTAATATCCAGAGTAGTTGTTGCGTTTAAAGTGCGAAGCAATATTTTTAGCTCCCTATTGCACCCACTCTCAATGCTCGTCTTAGCGATTTTAATAATTTATTCGAACATACTTCATAAGATGGGGCGCTTAAGTTGGAAGGGGCGAACCATTTCATGAAGCGCGTTCTAATTATTGGAGCTGGCGTGGGTGGATTAGCCGCTGCAATTCGACTTGCTAAAAAGGGGCATCAAGTTTCAATCTATGAAGCGGCGCCATTTGTGGGTGGAAAATGCCATTTGATTGAACGAGATGGCTTCAAATTCGATGCAGGTCCGACTCTAATGACAATTCCTGCCGTCTATCGAGATCTCTTTCTCAAATCTGGCAAACGGTTAGAGCATCTACTTGAGCTCAAACCAGTAGACCCCGCCTTTGTTTACCATTTTAGTGATGGCAAAACCCTAACTCTTTCCAATCTCTCAGTTAAGAAAAATTGTAATGAAATTGAAGCAGCTTTTGGTAAAGAAGCCGGCAATGATTGGCATAACCTGATGCAACGTGCAGAGCGCATGTGGGATCTATCTAGAGCTCCTTTTGTCGAGTCTGAATTAAAGATAAGAAATATCGACAAAGAGATTTCAATTAGAAAACTCTTCTCA
>CAYPMF010000066.1:0-6157 GCA_964411805.1 uncultured Actinomycetes bacterium
GTCTGCCAAATGAGAAGCGACTTTCTGGTCGTGGAGTTTCTTGGTGCGCAACTTGTGATGGATTCTTCTTCCGCGAAAAAGTGCTTGCAGTTGTAGGCGGCGGCGACAGTGCGATGGAAGAGGCAACATTTTTAACTCGCTTTGCTTCTAAGGTAATTGTCATTCACCGACGCGACACTCTTCGCGCTTCGAAGATTATGGTTGAGCGCGCGCAAAATAATCCAAAGATTGAATTTATTTGGAATACCGAAGTTATTGATGTGCTGGGCGAAGATAATGTAAATGGTCTGAAGCTTCGCAACACTGTAAGTGGCGAAGTTACAGAACAAGCATTTGATGGCCTCTTTGTTGCAATCGGCCATTCGCCTCGCAGTGAATTGGTAAAGGGACAAGTTGATGTTGATAGCGATGGTTATGTAAAGGTTGAGGGCCGCACGACTAAGACAAAGCTAAAGGGCGTCTTTGCTTGTGGTGACTTAGTTGATAATTCATACCGCCAAGCAATTACCGCAGCAGGATCTGGCTGCCAAGCAGCGCTAGATGCAGAACGCTTCTTAGCCGGCCATTAATAATTTAATAAAGAAGATTTAAACTAGATAAGTTTATAAAAGAAAAAGGAGAAAAAATGAGCGCAGCAAAACCAGTAACAGCCGCTTCTTTTGAAGAGGATGTATTAAAGAGCGATAAGCCAGTGCTTGTAGATTTCTGGGCAGAATGGTGCGGTCCATGCCGCGCAGTCGGACCGATCTTGGAAGAGATTGCAGCCGAAAATGGCGAGAAGATTAAAGTTGTAAAGCTAAATACCGATGAAGAGCCTTCTATTGCAATGAAGTATGGAATTACTTCTATTCCAACTATGAATGTCTTTGTTAATGGCCAAATTGCTAAGTCAATTGTTGGTGCACGTCCAAAACCAGCTTTATTAAAAGAACTAGAAGCGTATCTCTAAATAAAACTCATGGGCGACCAAGGAGTTATTACCCAAGTAAGTAATACTTTGGTTCGTTTGGGTTTTCTAAAAACAGAAGTTGATTCGTTAACTCCAGAAGTAACGCAAGCGCTAAAAGCATTTCAACAAGAACGTGGTTTAAGCGTTGATGGCGAAATGAGCGCTGTAACCCTAGCTGCGCTTGAAGAGGCGCGCTGGAAACTTGGCGATCGCATACTGCAATATGTTCCTCAGAAGATGTTGCGTGGTGACGATGTTGCAACTTTGCAATCTCGCTTAGTTGAAATGGGATTTAATTCTGGAAGAGTTGATGGAATCTTCGGGCCGCGAACAGAATCAGCTGTAAAAGAGTTTCAAAAATCAACTGGCGCAAAGTCAGATGGGATTTGTGGACCCGCAACTGTAATGAGTTTGATTCGCTTAGTTAAAGTCGTTAGCGGTGGCGCATCGGCACAGGTTCGCGAAAATGCAGCGCGCATAGTTAAAGGCCCGGCACTTGCGAATAAGGTGATCGTCATCGATCCATCAAGTGAAGTAAGTGATGCTGAAATTTGTTATGACATTGGATCAAGGCTTGAAGGTCGCTTGATTGCACTTGGCGTTACAGTCGTGATGACCCACGGACCAAATTCCAATCCAACCGAGAACGAGCGAATTGAAAAAGCAAATAACTGCGGTGCGGATTTAGTTATCTCATTACACACAGATACTTATCCAAATGAAAAAGCTTGCGGTGTAACGACTTACTACTACGGCGCCGATGCTCATGGGGTTCACTCGGTGGTGGGCGAGAAGTTTGCAAACTTGGTGCAGCGCGAAATAACCGCGCGTACCGACCTACAAAATAATAGAACCCACTCAAAAACTTGGAACTTCTTACGATTAACCAAGGCGCCAACCGTCCGGGTTGATTTGGGATATTTGAGTAATCCGCAGGATGCAAAGAAGTTAAATGATCCGCAATTGCGTGAGGCAATTGTGGAATCACTATTAATTGCAGTTCAACGACTTTATTTATCCGCTGAAGAGGATGCCAAGACTGGAACTCTTCGGATTTCTGACCTGCGTAAAGCAGGACTTCGCAAAGATTAATTAATTTCGTAAGCCCTTATAGCTATGGGAGAATTCCCAGATGAGTAACGAGATTAATCGCGTTATAACTGGGGCGCCTCAGAACTTAACTGAGCGCTATGCCCATCGCGCCTCGATGATGAAGCCGAGTGAAATTCGTTCGCTCTTCGCCGTTGCATCTCGTCCAGATATCGTTTCACTCGCAGGTGGAATGCCAAACCTTTCTGCATTTCCAATGGAGATGATGGCAAGTGTTGTAGATAAGTTAATTAAAGATAACGGCCAAGAAGCTCTGCAATATGGAAATGGCCAGGGCCATCCAAAGTTACGTGAACAGATTTGCGATGTAATGGCGCTTGAAGGAATTCGCGCCCATCCAGATGACATCATCGTTACAACAGGATCACAACAAGCTTTAGATTTAATTTCTCGAATCTTTTTAGATCCGGGTGATGTTGTATTAGTTGAAGCGCCTTCGTATGTCGGTGCACTTGGAACATTCCATCAATATGAAGGAAAAGTTGTTCACGTTGCAATGGATAACGATGGCCTAATCCCAGATGCGCTTCGAGAAGCAATCAAGGTAACTCGCGCAGCTGGTCACAAGATAAAGTTCCTATATTTAATTCCGAATTATCAAAATCCAGCAGGTGTATTGCTTTCACCTGATCGCCGTACTGAAATTCTTGATATCTGCCGGGAAGCACAAATTTTTGTAATTGAAGATAATCCATATGGCCTTCTTGGCTTTGATAAACCATCGCCAAATGCGATGCGCGCAGAAGATTCAGAGAACGTTATCTATCTTGGATCATTCTCAAAGACAATTGCGCCTGGATTCCGAATTGGTTGGGCGTTAGTTCCACAAGCACTGAAAGAAAAGATTGTTATTGCGAGCGAATCTTCAATTCTCTGTCCATCGAATTTCTCGCAATTGGCGATCTCTTCATATCTTTCAGATCAACCATGGCGCGATCAAATTGCTGCCTTCACAAAACTTTATAAAGTTCGACGCGATGCGATGTTGGAATCACTTCAAGAGTTCTTTCCTAAGGGCGCAACTTGGACTAAACCAGGTGGCGGTTTCTATGTTTGGGTAACTCTTCCACCAGAGATTGATACAAAAGCTTTGATGCCAAAGGCGATTGTTGGAAAGGTCGCTTATGTCCCAGGAACTGCCTTTTATGCAGATGGCCTTGGCTCTTGGTCGATGCGACTTTCTTATTGTTATCCAACGCCAGAACGAATTCGCGAAGGCGTTAAAGCGCTAGGTAAAGTCATCGAAACTGAGATGACTCTGCGCGGCTTAAATTAATTTATTAATACGCTCTAAATCAGTTAAATCAGCGATCTCAATAACAACTTTGCCTTTGGCTTTACCGAGTTCCACGCTGACGCGAGTATCTAATTTATCGGCCAATTCGCGCTCAATATCGCTAACTCTGGAGTGAGTTACTTTCGCTGCTTTTGCTTTACCGGAAGATGCCTTACCGGAAGATGTGGCAACAAGTTCTTCAACTGCACGAACTGAAAGATTTTCAGCAACTATTCGATTAGCTAGTTGTTCGATTGCTTTTTCGTCAGTCAATGAGAGAAGTGCACGTGCATGGCCCGCAGATAAAACGCCTGCTGCGATACGACGTTGAACAGAAGCTGGAAGATTTAAAAGCCTTAAAGTATTTGAAATTACCGGACGAGACTTTCCGATCTTTGCTGCAAGTTCATCATGTGTGTAACCGAAGTCAGTCAATAAATTTTGATAGGCAGCTGCTTCTTCGAGTGCATTTAATTCAGAGCGATGAATGTTTTCAAGTAGCGCTTCACGAAGTAGTTCGTTATCTGGAGTTTGTCGAACAATAACTGGAATTGTTTTTAAGCCAGCAAGTTTGGATGCACGCAAACGGCGTTCACCCATAATCAATTCATATTTACCACCAGGAAGTGCGCGAACAACTGGAGGTTGCAGAATTCCAACTTCTTTAATCGAAGCAGATAGTTCGTTTAGTTGTTCTTCATTAAAAACAGTTCTTGGTTGGCGAGAGTTTGGTTGAATTAAATTAATATCAACTTCATCGCGATCAGCAACTGTCACGCCTTGTGGGGTTTGAATTGCAGTTGGGATTAATGAATCAAGTCCGCGTCCTAAGCCACCTTTACGAGTACTCATGCCACCTCAATTGCAGATGTTCCGCGTTGTGCAATCTCTCGTGCAATTTGCATATAAGCAACTGCACCCGGTGAAGATGCATCGTAAGTCATTACTGTTTGATTAAAAGATGGCGCTTCTGAAATACGAACTGCGCGCGGAATTGGAATATCAATTAGCTCTTTAGGAAAATGTTGGCGAACAGAATTCGCAACATCATTTGCAAGTCTTGTTCTTGAGTCATACATTGTTAAAACAATTGTTGAGATACGAACTGATTTATTTAACATTGATTGAACTTGTTGCAGAGTTTGTAATAACAAAGTTAAACCTTCAAGTGAGTAGTACTCGCATTGAATTGGAACTAAAACTTCAGCAGCTGCAGTTAAAGCATTAACAGTTAATAAACCAAGTGAAGGTGGGCAATCGATAATTACATAATCGATTCGTTGCCCTTGTGATTCGCGCTCTTCTAAAAACTTTTCTAGTGCGAACTTCAATCTTGATTCGCGAGATACAAAAGAAACCATATTTACTTCTGCGCCAGCTAATGCCAGGTCGGCAGGTGCGCATTCAAGGTGAGGGAAGCCCGCCGCTTTTTGAACAACGCCCGCGATTGGCTTTTCATTAACTAAAACTTCAAACATTCCCTCTAAATTGTTGCGATCAATACCTAGGGCTGTGCAGGCATTTCCCTGCGGATCGAGATCAATAACCAAGACGCGAAGACCGCCCATAGCTAAAGCTGCGGCGACATTAACTGCGGTGGTGGTCTTACCTACCCCGCCCTTCTGGTTTGCGACTGTGAAGATTCGGGTTTTGATAGGAGTAGGCATCGGCTCTTTGAGGCGACGAATACCTATTACCTTCGAAGTTGTTTCACGTGAATCATCCACGAGCGGTATCTAACCAGCCTTTTGGACCTCAACTACCCGCGCAAGCTCTAACTCGCCCATTTGAATCTCGTGAAGTTCAACTTTTGCCATATTTCTAGGTGGCTTTCCGGCTTTAAAGGCCTCAATCTCTTCTTGGGCTGCCGCCCCCTTCATCGCGAGGATGGAGCCACCTGACTTAACGAGGTGCCAAGAGATCTCTACAAATTTAGGAAGGGGCGCGACCGCTCTACCGGTCACGATATCGAAGGTGGTCTTAAAGCCCTCGGCCTTGCCTCGATGAACCTTGATATCAAGGCCAAGCTCGGCGATAACCCCCTCCAAAAATTCGACCCTTCTGGCAAGGGGCTCAAGGAGGGTAACTTTTAAATCCGGACGGGCCAGGGCAATTACTATCCCAGGCAGGCCTGCCCCAGAACCTATATCTATCAACGATACGCCGTTAGGAATCAAAGATGTGATCGGAAGGCAGTTTGCAATATGGCGATCCCAGATCCGCTCGCCCTCTTTTGGGCCGATCAACCCCCACTCGATTCCCCGGGTTGCAAGAATCTCGCCATAGGCAAGGGCCTTATCTGGGGCAGCCGAGAAGTACTCGGCTAGAAGGGTTTCACGTGAAACCATGGGTTTAGGTTTGGGGTCTTAAGAAGCTAGAACTACGACGCAGCGGTTTGGCTCTTCGCCCTCTGATTCAGAGGTTAGGCCAAGCTCTTGAATTGTGTCGTGGATCACTTTTCTCTCGAAGGCATTCATCGGCTTTAGCTTCACGCTCTCGCCAGAGTCCTTAACCTCTTTAGCAACATCCTTAGCCAACTTAGTTAGCTCTTCTTTCTTGCTGCTGCGGAAGTTATCGATATCAAGCATTAAACGCGAGCGCTCGCCAGTAACTGTCTGTACTGCAAGACGGGTCAACTCTTGAATTGAATCAAGAACTTCGCCGCGCTCGCCGACAAGGTTTTGCAACTTTCCACCAGCAATTGAAAGAGATGCACGATCGTTCTCAACATCGATATCAATATCGCCATCAAGGTCTGCAATATCTAGAAGTCCTTCTAAATAATCGGCAGCAACATCGCCCTCTTCTTCAAGGCGCTCTAC
>CAYPMF010000067.1:0-6150 GCA_964411805.1 uncultured Actinomycetes bacterium
AAGTGCAGTGTCATAAAACTTACCGATCCCGTAACTCGTTATATATGTTGGGTTTAAGCCTGTTGAATCAGAATCTATATACCCAGCGAATGAGTTATTACTCATGATATTTCCAGTAGTTCGCATGTTAAGAACAATTATAAATTTGTAACTATTTCCTGCAGTCAATGCTCCGACTGGATCCGCTGTTGCTCCAACTCCTGCACCTAACGAAATTGAATAAGGAGAAGTTCCGCCATATTTCAAATCTAAAATTTTTACTGGATTATTTGCGACGCCTGGAATTCCTTGAATACCTTGATCACCTGTTGGTCCCGCTGGTCCAGTTGGACCTGCTGGTCCTTGCAAACCTTGTGGTCCTGCTGGACCTGTTGCACCAGAAGCTCCGGTCGCACCTGCAGGTCCTGCACTTCCAGCTGGTCCTTGCGGTCCAACATCACCTGCATCCCCTTTTGGTCCTGCCGGTCCTTGCGGTCCAGGTGTTGATGCACCGCCACCACCTGCTGCAACTGTTGTTGTTCCAGGTTTTCCGTCGTTTCCATTTTTTCCATCAATTCCTGATGGACCAACTGGTCCACGCATTGAAACTGGAAGTGGCCATAAATCTTTTGTCTTTGGCCCATAGAAATTCATATTTACTTTATCGATATAGAAATCGCCATTGTTTCCAAGTGATGCTGCTGGCGCTCCTTTACCGCTCAAAATTGTATTAACTGTTGCGGATGCATTTGTCCTACCGACTTTTTTAGTGTCGGCGCCAAAAGCGCTACTTGTTAATTGAGGGATTGATATTTCTTGAATAGTTAAAAGTGCGGAAATTAGGAGGAGTTTGAACTTCCGATCCTTTAGCGTTTTCATGCTTTCTCCTTTCGGACTCTGTTTGTACCGGAAAGCACACCGGTTGTTTAGATTCTTCTGCTCCTGATTACTCTCCGTATATGTCCTGTTCGGTCTGCCCATCACTAAAAAAATGGTCCATCTCGCCCAAAATTTCTTGCCGGCTACGCGTAAAGGGGTAAAAACTCTCAGTCAAATGACAGGTTATTTGGGCATACTCCCCAGCCTGGAGCTGTTACCTACAGCCATCTAGATGCGAAGGTGTCTAGCCTTTCGAAACAGGAGATTAAATGTTCAGTAAAAAGAAGCTCGCAGCAGTCGCGATGATTGGTGCACTTTCAATCGGACAACTCGGCAGCGCATCAGCATTTGCAGATGCAGGTCACCCAATGGGTATGCCGCCACAAGTTTCAACAGTTCTTTCCCAACTTGTAACTAAGGGAACAATTACACAAGCACAATCAGATGCAATCACTGCAGCAATTCAAGCTGCTGCTCCAACTGGCGCACCATCAATTAACGGTGGCAAGGGCGGTAAGGGTCGCATGGGTGGATTCGCAAAGAATTCTGCTGCTCGTGAAGCTGTAATTACTTCAACACTTGGAATCACAGCAGCTGATCTTCAAGCAGCACGTACTGCAGGTAAGTCACTTGCAACTCTTGCTGGTGCAAAGACTGATGCTCTAATCACTGCACTTGTTAACTTTGAGATTACTCAAATTGATGCGGCTGTAACTGCAGGAACTTTAACTGCAGCGCAAGCTACTCAAATCAAGGCTGATCTTAAGAACCATGTAACTCAAGAAGTTAACCAAGTTCGTGGCGATCGCCATGGCCAAATGGGCGCTCCAAAGATTCCATCTTCTGGAACATCAACCACTGGCGCTAAGTCCGTTACTCGTACTGTTACAAAGACTGTAACTAAGACAAGAGCGTAATAAGTACTACCCCTTCCAATAGGTAGGAAAACCCCACGAGAAATCGTGGGGTTTTCTATTTCTATCCCCCGTTTTAACCAATGGATTTGCTTAGATACCTTCATGAGAATTCATATCGGAAGCGATCATGCAGGTTTGGAATTTAAAGCAAAGATTGTTCAGCACCTACAAAAAGGTGGCCACGATGTTGTTGATCATGGCCCACATGAATTCGATCCGCTCGATGATTATCCAGTCTTCTGTATTCCAGCGGCCGAAGCTGTCGCTAAAGAACCTGGCTCACTAGGTGTTGTATTAGGTGGCTCAGGAAATGGCGAACAGATGGCAGCAAATAAAGTTAAAGGAGTTCGCGCCGCTTTAGTATGGAGCAAAGAGATTGCGGTCCTTGCTCGTGAACATAACAATGCAAATGTAATTTCACTTGGCGGCCGTATGCACACCGAAGAGTTCTGTTTAGAGTTAGTTGATACCTTTATTAATACGCCATTTCCTGGCGATGAACGCCATGTGCGCAGAATCGGACTAATGGCTAAATATGAAGAAACCGGAAAGATTTAGTTTTTAAAGTATTTAAGGTCTCTGACCTTATGTCCCTTACGTAACCCCTGGCCCTCAAACTTTGAAATCGGTCTGAAGTTTGGGCGATCTATTTTTCCACCGGTAAATAATTTAGAGCTATCAAATCTCTTTTCAATCCAATCGGCATACTCGATCCAATCGGTAGCGATATGGATATAACCCCCGGGCTTTAACTTCTTATGAATTAATTCAATGAAATCTGGTTGAACGATTCGGCGCTTACGTTGGCGAACCTTTGGCCATGGATCGGGAAAGTAGAGATGGAAGGCATCGATACTTGAATTTGCGATGTTCTCTTCAAGAAGTATTCGTGCATCTGCCTCAATTAATTTGAGATTACTTAATTGATTCTCTTCAATTTTATTTACTAAAGAGCCTAGCCCTGGTTTATGCACTTCAACACCGACGAAGTTCACTTCCGGAAAAAACTTAGCAATCTGCCAAGTTGCCTCACCCATCCCCGTACCAATCTCCATAATTATTGGATTTTGGTTGGAGAAATAGCTCGTTAAATCAATTACGCCTTCGACAGGAATGCTGTGCTTTACCCAATATTTATTGTATGCAGCTGATTGTCCATTGGTCATACGTGTTCCACGTAACCTAAAGGATCGGTTGGCTGGCTTCTCCATAATTAGTTAGCCTAGCCGAGTGCCAGGGTTAAATATTTCTCGAAGTGAAGCCGCAGAACGTTCATCTCTCATCGAAACTCATTCATATGAGGTAACTATCGATGTCTGCCACGGAAGCGAAGTTTTCATTTCAAAATCAATCGCTAAATTTAGTGGCAAACCTGGGGCTAATACCTTTATCGATGCCGTTGGTCGCAAAGTTATCTCTGCGACTCTAAATGGAGTTGCGGTTGATGTAACTAATTACGATGGCGAAACTATTTATCTCAAAGATTTAGCAGCTGAGAATGAATTAATTATTGAATTAGAAGCTGAATATTCAAAGACTGGGGAAGGGTTGCAATACTCTGTCGACCCAGTTGATAACGAGGTCTATCTCTACTCACAAGGTGAGACTGCTTATATTCGAAAGATGTACCCATGCTTTGATCAACCAGATTTAAAGGCGACATTTCAATTAACTGTAATTGGCCCCAATCATTGGGAAGTTATTTCAAACTCCCCTGAAAAATCAACTACAGAATTAGATGGCAAGAAAAAGAAGTGGGAGTTCTTGCCGACGCCAAGAATTTCAACTTATATAACAGCGCTTGTTGCAGGTCCTTATTATCACGTCCATGATGTGTATAAGGGCGAGAAGACTGTTCCGCTAGGCATTTACTGCCGTAAATCGCTTTCACAATATCTTGATCCGGAAGAGATTTTCCTTGTTACAAAACAAGGCTTTGAATACTTTGAAAAGGTATTTGGACTTGCCTATCCATTTGAGAAGTATGATCAAATTGCAGTTGTTGATTTCAATTGGGGCGCAATGGAGAACTCAGGTTGCGTTACCTTTTTAGAACGTCTTCTTGTTTTCCAGAGCAAAGTAACTCAACAGCTTTATGATCAAAGAGCCAACACAATCCTTCACGAGATGGCCCATATGTGGTTTGGAAATATGGTGACAATGAAGTGGTGGGATGATCTTTGGTTAAATGAATCATTTGCAGAATGGTCTGCCCACCTAGCTGCAGCCGAAGCTACTCGTTTTACCCATGCTTGGACCGCATTTAATTCGGCACGTAAGAATTGGGCTTATCGCCAAGATCAACTTGGATCTACCCACCCAATTGTTACTGACATGGTTGATATCGAAACAGTTAACGCAAACTTTGACGGTATTACCTATGCCAAAGGCGCATCTGTTCTTCAACAATTAGTTGCGCACGTCGGTCGCGAGAACTTCATCGCAGCCCTTCGAAATTACTTCGCAAAGCATGCATTTAAGAACACGACTCTTGATGATTTATTAATTGAGCTAGAGAAGACTTCTGGTCGTGATCTAAAGCCTTGGGTTGCTACCTGGCTACAAACTGCCGGTGTAAATACGCTCCGCCCAGAGCTTGAAATCGTAAATAACAAATACACCAAGCTAAATGTTTTACAAGAAGCGCCAAAGATTCCAGCGGGATCTACTGAACTCCGTCCGCATCGTTTGGCAGTCGGACTCTTTGATATTAAGGGAGATAAATTAGTTCGTCGCGAATCAGTTGAGCTAGATGTCGCCGGGAAATCTACAAGTGTTGATGGCCTTATTGGTGAAGATCAAGCAGATCTCTTGCTTATCAACGATAAAGATATTAGCTATGGAAAGGTTCGATTAGATGAACGTTCAATCGCAACTCTTAAAACTCATATCGGCAAGGTGGATGAAGATTTAACTCGCTCACTTCTCTGGGCGATCATCTGGGATATGTTGCGAGATGCCGAACTTTCCGCGACTGACTTCATCGAGATTCTATTAAATGGAATTGAATCTGAATCAAATATCTCAGTTGTGACAACGCTTGGCGCCCAACTGCATTCTGCCGTTGAGGTCTATGCCCACCCTTCACATCGCGATGCGCTTCGTGAAAAAGCTTCGACGAAAATCTATGAAATATTAGTGCGCGCAAAAGCTGGTGGGGATTTCCAACTCCAATTCACCAAGACCTTCGCTTCACTTGCCACAAGTGCGCAGGTTAAAGAACTTAACGAAATTCTCGATGGCAAGTTAACAGGCTTAACTCTCGATCTTGATATGAGATGGCTATTAACTAATTCACTTGTTGAACGAGGGGCGTTTACTAAAGAGGATCTTGATAAAGAATTGGCGAAAGATAACTCACTCTCAGCCCAACTCTCTCATGCACTTGGCTTAGCTGCGCTCCCTACAGTCGAAGCGAAAACTAAAGCTTGGCACTCAATCACCAAAGAAGAGATGTCATCAGCCTTTAGAGAGAAGACTTTGCAAGGATTTATGCGCACTACCCAACGCGAACTTCTTGCTGCCTGGATTGATCCATATTTTGAAAACTTACTAGAGATGTGGGGTAAGAAGTCATATGACATCTCAAGTTCATATGTTGAACTCTGTTTCCCAGCGCTTCAAATATCCCAAGCGGTAGTTGATAAAACAAATAATTGGCTAGCTAATGAAGGCAAGGAAGCTGCCGCAGGGTTAAAGCGATTACTTGGCGAATCAAGAGATGCCATGGTTCGCGCGCTTGCAGCGCAAGCTAAAGATCTCTAAAAGATTACTTATTAATCAATAGAAGTAAGTTGTGAAGACTTCTTCTTTGGCGCATTTGTGAGAAGAACTAAACCGGTAATCACAGCAAACATGGCCAATGGAACTATGCCAAAGTAGAGAATTGCCTTTATAAAAGTTAGGCCTTGGCCAGGTTGTGCGCCATCTTCTTGGGCCATTCGATTTACAACTGCAATTGCATTTTGGCTAATTAACATGGCGTTATCTTATTATTGAAATTAAGCGGTCGCGACCGCGACGCCAGTCTGTTCAACGCCAAATGCTTCAAGATATGAAAGCCACTTGTGGTGTGGCTTACCAGTTCCAAGAATTCGCCAAGCAGAGCCAGCAGGTTCACGTGGTAGCGAGCGCAACTTCCAACCCATCTCTTTCAAAGTGCGATCTGCTTTTGCATGATTACATTTATGACAAGCTGAAACAACATTCTCCCAATTGTGGCCACCACCGCGACTTCTTGGAATTACGTGATCAATAGATGTGGCAGGTGCAGTGCAATAAACACAACGACCACCGTCTCGGGCAAATAACGCACGACGTGAAAGTGGAACAGAGTGGCGATAAGGAATTCTTACAAATCGATTTAATTTAATAA
>CAYPMF010000068.1:0-6037 GCA_964411805.1 uncultured Actinomycetes bacterium
TTCTACCTCACCACCAAAATCTGCGTGGCCCGGAGTATCAATGATGTTAACGATTTGAGCCCCGCGCTTAACTGCGGTGTTCTTCGCCAAGATCGTAATTCCCTTTTCGCGTTCCAGATCCATTGAATCCATAACGCGATCTTTGCCTTCGCCTTGTTCTTTATGCGCCGCGAATGCACCTGATTGCCACAACATCGCATCAACCAAAGTTGTTTTGCCATGGTCAACGTGAGCAATAATTGCAACGTTTCTTAACTCTTCACGGTTTTTTAAATTAGCGCTATTTGTATTAGACATTAAATCTGAACTCCACAACATCTCCATCTTGCATTACGTAATCTTTTCCTTCCATGCGCACCTTTCCATGCGCCTGTGCTTCTTTCATTGATCCCGCTTCAACTAGGTCTTTGAAGTGGACCACTTCTGCTTTAATAAATCCCTTTTGAAAATCTGTATGAATAACACCGGCTGCAACTGGCGCTGTGTCACCTTTGTGAATCGTCCAAGCGCGAGCTTCTTTAGGGCCCGCAGTTAAATAAGTTTGAAGCCCCAAGGTATTAAATCCAACGCGAGCAAGCGTTGCTAAACCCGGTTCGGTTAAACCAACCGCAGATAACAACTCCATCGCATCTGCATCATCTAATTCTGCTAACTCCGCTTCGGTCTTAGCGTCCAAGAAAATCGCTTCGGCTGGCGCAACAATTGCAGATAACTCTTTGCGAAGTTTCTCATCGCCAAGTTCAGCGGCATCCACATTAAATACATATAGGAATGGCTTTGCAGTTAAAAGGTGCAATTCTGCTAACTGAGTTAAATCAACCTTTGAACTACTTAATAACTTTCCATCATTTAAAACTTCTACCGCTTCTTTACAGGCTGCAATTACTGGAACTTTCTCCTTTGCAGTCTTCGCCTCTTTCTCTAAGCGAGGAAGAGCTTTATCAATTGTTTGTAGATCGGCTAAGCAAAGCTCGGCATTGATTGTTGCGATATCTTCTTTTGGATCAATTCGACCATCAACGTGAACCACATCGCCATCAGTAAAGACGCGAATTACTTGGCAGATTGCATCTGTCTCACGAATATTTGCAAGGAATTTATTTCCAAGGCCTGCACCTTCTGATGCGCCCTTAACAATTCCTGCGATATCAACAAATGAAACAACTGCTGGCAAAATCTTTTCAGATCCAAAGATTTCAGCAAGAACTCCAAGTCGAGCATCTGGAACCCCAACAACGCCAACATTTGGTTCGATAGTTGCGAATGGGTAATTAGCCGCCAAGACATTGTTCTTGGTCAGGGCATTAAATAGGGTCGACTTACCCACATTAGGCAGTCCGACGATTCCAATTGAGAGGCTCACGAGGGGTAAAGAATACGGGGCTTTGTCGGGCCCTAATGCCACGATATGAGCATGAACGGCGTTAATAACCTCATATTTGGCTTAACCATTGGAATTGCACTCGGCGGTGCAGCGGTTTATTTTGCAATGCGTGGTCGCAATAACGACGCCGTCGTAAAAGAGTTGCGCGCCCAACTTGAAAAAGCAAATGCACAAAATGCTGAATCAATAACTATTAAAACTAAATTAGAAGAGATGCAGGGCGCTGTAAAGAAATTATCTGAAGAGGCGAGCGATGCTGATCGCCGTCGCATTCAATCTGAAACTTTAATTTCCCAACAAATTAAACAGATGACTACCGATAATGAAAATTTAGTAAAACAAACTAAAACAATTGCTGGAGCACTCGCCTCTTCTCAAGCGCGTGGTCGCTACGGTGAAATGCATCTTGAAACTCTTTTAGAGAGCGCTGGGCTGCGCGAACCAGAACACTTTGTTCGCCAAACTAATATTGAATCAACAGAAGATGGCGCTTCCCGCCCCGATATAACCATCAATACCAATAGCGCATCTAAAATCTTTATCGATTCAAAATTTCCCTTTGAGAGATTTTATGAGGCATTTGATACTGAAGATGAGGCAAAGCGCAAAGAGTTGTTGCAACTCCATGCCAAAGACCTTCTTAAGCATGCTGATGCTTTATCAAAGCGCCGTTATGCCGAGAAGGGCAACTCTGCCGACTTCGTAATTCTATATCTCCCAATCGATGCTATTTATATTGAAGCAATCAATGCAATTCCAGATTTCTTGACCCAGTGCTTTAAATTAAATGTAACTGTTGCAACTCCGGCAAATATGATGGCAATGCTTCGAACTGTTGGATATATCTATAGCAAAAATAAAGTCGCGGAGAATGCTGAATTAGTTCGCGATGAAGCAGTTAAATTTATGAAGGATCTCGGCAATCTTTATGACCGTATCGAAACTGTAGGAGATCGCTTAGAGAGCGCCGTTAAAGCTTATAACGAGATGATTCCATCTGCTGAAACAACTGTGGTTCGTACCGCGCGTAAGATGAAAGAACTTGATGTGCAGGGACGCGAATTAACCCCGATTGATCCGGTCGAAAATAGCGTTCGTAAATTAAATCGTAAATTAGAATTGGAAGAGTAATGACAAACTTAATTGATCAAGCTAAATCAAAGGCGATAAAAGGCCCAGGCTTAAAGCCTGCTGGTATTGTGGTTCTTCAGTTTCTTGCAATCTTCTTCTTTGAATCAATTGAGTATGCAATCACCAAAGTTGGCTTCTTTACGGGTGTAATAATGATTGCGGTAACTATTGGCGGTTTAATTCTTGGGCGTAAAGGAACTGCCCTTACCAATGCGATTAATCCACCGTTGGCATTCTTCTTTTCAACAATTTTTATCATGTCGATCTTCGGTGGAGCTGGCCTTCATCCAACTCGAATCGGATTAGATCTTGTTACTTCAATGGCCAGCGTTGCGCCATTCTTAATTATTAGCGCGCTAATTGGTTGGGTTGGCTACGCAATAAAGCGCAACAATTAAATTACTTACCAGCAGCCTTTAAATCGCGGCGCAACTCTTGCGGCATTGCAAAGGTAAGGCTCTCTTCCATCGCCTTTACCGTTTCAACTTCACCAAAACCACGGTCGGCAAGCCACTTCAATAAATCCTTGACCAAAATCTCTGGAACTGAAGCTCCACTTGTTACACCAATAGTTTCAACGCCCTCAAGCCACTTCTCATCTGCTTCGGTTGCGTAATCAATTAAGTAACTTGCCTTTGCGCCATATTCGAGCGCAACTTCAACTAAACGCACAGAGTTGGAGGAATTAGTGGAGCCAACAACTAAAACCAAATCTGCCTTTGGCGCAATCTGCTTAATTGCACCTTGGCGATTTTGAGTTGCATAGCAAATGTCATCACTTGGCGGATCCATTAACTCTGGGAATCGTTTCTTAAGCGCTGCAACAGTTGTCATCGTTTCATCAACTGAAAGAGTGGTCTGTGAAAGCCAAGCCACCTTTGACTCATCTGGGACACTTAATTTTTCAATATCTTCAATGCCATCAACCAAGATAACGTTATTCGGCGCTTCGCCTGAGGTGCCCTCAACTTCTTCGTGACCCTTATGGCCAATCAAGAGAATAGTTAAATCTTCTTGGGCAAAGCGTTTTACTTCATTATGAACTTTAGTTACAAGAGGGCAAGTTGCATCAATCGTCTTTAGTTGGCGCTTTGCGGCTGATTCGTGAACAGCTGGAGAAACGCCATGCGCTGAGAAAATTACTATTGAACCTTCTGGAACTTCTTCATTCTCTTCTACAAATATTGCGCCGCGTGTTTCAAGTGAAGAGACCACATGTTTGTTGTGAACAATCTGTTTTCTTACATACACAGGTGCGCCATAAAGTTCGAGCGCTTTCTCTACTGCTTCCACGGCGCGATCTACGCCGGCGCAATACCCGCGAGGTGCGGCTAGGAGAACTCGTTTACTCACGCGCACATTCTATTAGTATCGCTTCCATGGCCTCCAATTCAGCAGAAAACGCTTACTCCGTAGCGGCCATCTCTCAAATACTTAAAACCAAATTCGAAGATCTTCCTGAAGTTTGGATTGAGGGCGAGCTTTCACAAGTCAACTATCGCCCAGGCGCCGGCATTATGTATATGCGTCTAAAAGATTCAGATGAAGATATGAGCGTATCAATTCATTGCTATCGAAATCTCTTCGACACTTTCCAAGGCTTGGAACAGAACGCAAAAATTAAAGTAAAGGTTCGTTTAAGTTACTGGGCAAAGAATGGATCCATATCATTCTTAGTAAGCGATGTTGAAAAAGTTGGTGTTGGCGATCTCTTAGCAAAACTTGAAGCGCTCAAAGAGAAGTTAGCTAAAGAAGGGCTCTTTAATCCAGATCGAAAGAAACCACTCCCATTCCTTCCTAAAAAGGTTGGCGTTATCTGCGGAAGAAATTCGGATGCCGAGAAAGATGTAGTCCAAAATGCCAAGCGCAGATGGCCGGCAGTTGAATTTGAAATTCGCGGCGTTGCAGTAGCTAGTGCAAGCGCAGTTAAAGAAGTTTCGGCAGCGCTAAAAGAACTTGAAGCGATGAAAGATGTGGATGTCATTGTTATTACCCGAGGTGGTGGTTCATTCGAAGATCTCCTTCCATTCTCAGATGAATCTCTACTTCGCTTAGTTGCAAGTTGTAAAACTCCAATTGTGAGCGCAATTGGCCACGAAAAAGATTCCCCAATTCTTGATTTGGTTGCGGACTATCGCGCATCCACACCAACTGATGCAGGTAAACGAATAGTTCCGGATATGTTTGAAGAGTTAAACCGAATCGATGCCCTTAGAGCAAGAGCAATTAGATACCTTGATAATCGAATTAATAACGATTCTCATCGAATAGAAGTTTCCAGAGGTCGTGCGTACCAAGGTATAACTAATCGAATTGCAATTGGTCGTGAACAAATTTCTAAGTTATTGGCACAAGTTGCGGCGCTCTCACCGCAAGCAACTCTTAATCGCGGATATTCAGTTATCCAAAAAGCAGATGGCACAGTTGTGAAGAAGGCGAGCCAACTCACAAAGGGCGATCAAATTAGATTGCGCTTAGCCGAGGGCGAAGGCTCAGCGACGACAAATTAAATTTTTCGAATTATCCCGAAGTAATTAACAGGAGTAGATTTAGCGCATGGCTACAAAGAAGAGCGCAGATAGCTTGAGTTACGAGGCAGCGCGTGATGAATTGGCCGAAGTTGTTGCAAAGCTTGAGAGCGGCAAATCTTCACTGGAAGACTCGCTAAAACTTTGGGAGCGGGGAGAAGAGTTAGCCAAAATCTGCCAGGACTGGCTTGATGGTGCCAAGGCAAAGCTAGATAAAGTTAAATCGGAAGTTGAAGAACTCGATGATGAGTATGAAGATGATGAAGACGAGGAAGAGTAACGATGGCTGATTTTAATTATTCAGATCTACTTCCGATCGGAAAAGATGAAACTGAATATCGCAAGATCTCATCTGATGGCGTAACTACTTTCGAAGCTGATGGCCGCAACTTTTTAAAAGTTTCACCTGATGCGATAGCAAAATTAACTTCAGAAGCTCTACATGACATCAATCATTACCTACGCGCCGAACATTTAAGTCAGTTAAAGAAAATTCTTGATGATCCTGAAAGCTCTTCAAATGATCGCTTCGTTGCATTAGACCTATTAAAGAATGCAAATATCGCAGCTGGCGGGATCCTTCCGATGTGCCAAGATACTGGAACCGTTTTAGTGATGGGTAAGAAAGGTCAACAAGTTCTTACTTCTGAGAAAGATGAAGTTTCAATTTCTAAAGGCGCTTATGATGCTTACACAAAGCTAAACCTTCGTTATTCTCAATTAGCCCCAATAACAACTTGGGATGAGAAGAATACTGGAAATAATCTTCCTGCTCAGATTGAAATTTACTCAGATTCCGACCACGCCGATGAATATAACTTTATGTTTATCGCTAAAGGTGGCGGCAGCGCCAATAAATCATTTTTATATCAAGAGACCAAAGCGGTTCTCAATCCAACTTCTTTCATGAACTGGCTTGATGAAAAATTGCGTTCGATTGGAACAGCAGCATGTCCTCCGTATCACTTAGCAATTGTGATTGGTGGAACAAGCG
>CAYPMF010000069.1:0-6002 GCA_964411805.1 uncultured Actinomycetes bacterium
GTGTCAGCTGACATTACTTTTCACTCCTTCCGTATCCATATGGATCACTTGTTACGACAGGTGGGGTATCAAAGTTAACTAGTGGAACTGGATAAGGAACTGTCCATTCCAAAGTCTTTGCCCCCCAAGGATTGATTGGTGCACGCTCTCCGTGGCGCCATGAATGAACCACAGCCCAAAGCAGAACGATGAATCCAAGTCCAACCAAGTAAGCACCACCGGTGCTAATCATGTTTGCATTCTTATATTCAGCTGCGAAGTCAACGACGCGTCGTGGTTGTCCTTCTGCACCTGCAATGAACATGCCTAAGTAGAGGATTTGGAATCCAACTTGAATGAGTAAGAATGAGATAAGCGAAGCACGCTCATGCAACATTCTTCCTGCCATCTTAGGGAACCAATAAACGAGACCAGCAACAGCGCCAGTTAGCGCTGCACCCATTAGCGTGTAATGGAAGTGAGCTGTTACGTACATGGAACCATGTAGATAGTTATCTGCAGGAACGTCAGATAGATAGATACCTGTAACGCCACCGATCAACATATTCCAAAGGAATGCATAAACACCGAGCATTGGAACCTTTAACCATGGACGTCCGCGCCAAATTGTTCCAAGTAATACAAGGAAAATTAAGCCGGTAGGAATTGAAATCATTTCCGTCGTAATCATGAATGGTCCATTAAGCATTGGCATCCATCCAGACATATACATATGGTGCGCCCATACGAGGACTGATAGTCCTGCGATTCCGGCAAAACCAACAACAGCTGCTGTGTAAGAGAAGAGCGGCATTCTTACGAATACCGGAGCAATCTCCATAAGGATTGCAACACCTGGCAACAAGATTACGTAGACCTCAGGGTGTCCCATAATCCAGAAGAGGTGGGCATATAGCCAACCAGTTCCTCCATGATGTGCATCGTAGAAAGAAGTTCCGAAACTTCGATCTAAAGCTGTCATGATTTGTGAAAGCATGAAAGTTGGGAACGCTGGGATCGCTAGCGCAACTGAAATAGTTGCACCAATTACGAATATTGGAACGCGGTTCCAAGTCATTCCCTTAGCGCGCATTGAGACAACAGTTGCAGTGATATTTGCACCAGCTACAGCTGTTGAAACTGCGAAGATAATAATCGTAGCGATATATGCATTCATGCCAGGTCCAGCTTGAACGCTTAGCGGTGCATATGCGGTCCAACCAATTGGAACACCGCCTAGGAACCATGAGCTACATAGAACTGGAATTGCAGTAAATAGAACCCACCATGAAAGTGCATTCAATCGTGGGAATGCCATATCTGCAGCACCAATCATGATTGGCATAATGAAGTTACCGAATGGACCGGTTGCAACAACAATCATTGCAATGATCATGGTAATTCCATGCATACCTACAAGAGTGTTATAGATAGATGGAGTAATGAACTTTCCACCTGGCATCGCAAGATTTGTGCGAATCATCATCGCCATTGCGCCACCAACAGCCAACATTGTTATAACGCCCCATAGATATTGAATGCCTACAACTTTATGGTCTGTGCAGTATTTGAAGTAGCGCTTAATTCCTTGGCCATCACCAGCAAGATATAGCTGCTCTTCAGCAGTTAAATCTTTACCAATTAACCAACGGAATGGTCCAATGAAAGCACCGATACCAATTAGGAAACCGATGCTCCACATAAACATTCCGCCGAGAATTGCGCGGTTTTGGATTGCATAATTTAGAGCAGCATCTTCATTCTCACCGCGAAGTAAGAAGTATGTGCCAAATCCGAAAATTAAACCGAGAATAAGTCCAGTACCCGCATTAAGTTTTGTAATCAAACTCTTTTTAGGGTTTGGAATTGGTCGTGTTGAGGTTCCGTGATGAAGAGTTGTCATGCTGAGTGACCTCCATTTTCAGATACCCAATTATTGAAATCACTTTCAGTCATTACATTTCCATCCGTTTCCATATAGGCGTGATAGAGACCGCAAAGTTCAGCACACTTAACATCGATGTGTCCGACTTTGTTTGGAGTGGTATTTACTTGAACAACTGACACAGCATTTGCATCAGCCTTTACGCCAAGTTGTACCGGCCAGAATGAGTGGTTGACATCAACTGAATGGATTAAAAACTTCACAGGCTTTCCAACCGGAAGATTTAACTCATGAGATTCGATGCCTAGATCTGGATACTTAAAGTTCCAAACCCATTGATTACCAATTACTTCAACAACCATCGCATCTTTTGCATCGCGCTCAGCGGCAAGTGCGCCACTGTTCATTTCAGTGATTCCGTAAATAACAGCAACAAGCGTTAAAGCTCCTGCCATTGCGCTAAATGCAGCAACTCCCAATCGATTAGTGCGAATCGCTGGGCCATCTTCTGGCGGTGTGTTTCCACGTACGCCGTGGCGGAATGTGTAAGTAGCGATACTTAATACAAGTCCACAAACTGGTGCAGAGATAATTGTGAAGACAACCATCAAACGCTCAATAGCCTTCATATCTGTACTTAGAGCATTAGGCATCCAGCGCGGATATAGCCATGAACCCACCCATACAAATACCGCTGTGTAGAAAACTGCCCAGAGAAGTGTTTCTCTGACATCTTTTCTACGGACAAATTTTCCGAATTTATCGCCCGGAGTTAAACCAATGTTTTGGTCTTCGTGGTGGCTCATACGACGGTCACCTTTCCTGACATATATCCATATGTACTCATTGCAGCACCGAACTTCTTATAAGTTCCATCGCCGCAAGGGAACTGACAGTTCCAAACATAATCTCCCGCACCTTTTGTAAGGAATGAGAATGTAACTGTGTGGCCCTTCATATTTGTACCTGGATCTGTTGTCGGCACAAAGCCTTTGTCATCTTCTTCAACTTTGAGAATTGGAACGTTAACGAAGAGCGGATCCTGAGTACTGGTTGGCAGACCATGAAGAGTCCAAGTGTGTTGCACCTTATCGAATGGAAGTTCAGTGATGTCTTTGCCATCAACATTAACGGTCCCACCAACTGTGCCAATTACTTTTCCAAAGTAAGGATTGTTTAACTCCTCACCACCGTCATAACTACGAATAGTCATAGTTATATAAGTATTCGCAGGAAGAATTAGATGAGATGAAGGTCCGTAGTGAACCCAATCTTGCTTATTCTCTTTACCGGATAGTTGCTTATCTCCAGCTTCAACCTCTTGAGCGTTATCTGCATAAACACCCAGCGAGATCTTTGCTTTCGGATAAGTCTTTCCATCAATAGTTATGGTTTCAGATAACTTTGTTGCTTCGAGCGTGCCATTTGCATCTTTACTCTGTACATGGAGAGTAAATCCGACTCCAGCAACAACTAGGACACCAACCAAAGTTCCGACTAGCGCACTTACTAATCGCTTTGACGATGCCATCGTCGTATTAGACATTAATCAACCTTTCAGATAATTAATTGAGGGTATGAGGAATAGTGGTCTGCCTTACAAACACCTCGTTAGGGTACGCCTGACACAGCGATAATGGAATGACGGATAAGGTCTTTTTTGGGCTAAATTAAAAGGAGAATTGGGATATGGCGCTTAACCCCTTCTGGGATCTCCTATTCGCAACTGCTCTTTTGGGAAAATCCACTTGGTATTGCTTAGAAAAACCATCCAGGGTTGGGGTACCTAAAACAAGACAAGGGCTTTTCTATCTAGGTATGGCGCTCGCGCTAATTCTCTTAGTTGGACCGATAGCACACATCGCAATTCATAAATTTCATTTTCATATGGTTCAACATATCGGGTTGATGATGTTAATCAGTCCACTAATTGTTTTGGGTTCACCAGTAAAAGTAGCGTATGACTCTAAATTTAATTTAGTTAAAAAAATAATTCGAACTTTTGGAAGAAATATTTTAATTAAACAATTATTTAGAGCTGAAGTTGGTTTTGTAATTTTTCTCTCTGTTCTGATACTTACACATTTCTCCCCACTTGCAGATGCAGGAATGGTTAATCCAAATATTCATGAATTTGAATTAATTTTATTTTTATTAGGTGGCTTTATATATTATTACCCGGTAATTGAAGGGAACCCGCAACCATTTCATGTCGGTTACTTCACCAGAGTGATTTCACTTTTTGCGATGATGTTGCCAGAAACTATGACTGGATTTTTCTTATATTCCGGAAATCACGTCCTTCATGAACTTCCGGCCACAAAGGCAGTTGCAAGTGGCTTGCAAGAGCAGCACACCGGTGGTGCAATTATGTGGGCGATGGGAATGATTATTGATGCAATTTGGATCGCGCTTGCTGTATCAGAGTGGATTAAGTCAGAAAAAAGGTTGGTGGGAGATGAATAACGAAGATTTAAATAAGAAGCGCAAATTACTTCTTTGGGGAATTCCACTCTGCATTGTTATGGCAATCTTTCAATTGATGCGCGGACTTGATGGCAATAATCGAAGCTGGTTATATGTTTTTGAATGGCCATTCTTCGCAGTATTTATCTATTACATGTATTGGAAAATGGGCCAACCAATTAAGCGTTGGGATGATGATGAAGAGAAGAAGAGTTAATTACCAGCTTTGATGAAGTGGGCGGCCTTCTGCATATCCCGAAGCTGATTGAATTCCAACGATTGCTTTATCGTGGAAATCAGCAATTGAATTCGCTCCGGCGTAAGTAAATGCAGAACGAACTCCCGAAATAATTTCATCGACTAAATCTTCAACGCCTGGGCGGTTTGGATTTATATACATTCGAGAGGAGGAGATTCCCTCTTCAAATAAAGCTTTGCGAGCTCTATCAAATGCACCTTCTTGAGAAGTTCGGGCTGCGACTGCTCGTGCAGAAGCCATTCCAAAAGACTCTTTATATAAACGACCATTAGCATCACGGTTTAAATCACTTGGTGATTCCAAGGTTCCAGCAAACCAAGATCCAATCATCACTTGGGCTGCTCCAGCTGCGAGTGCAAGTGCAACATCGCGCGGATGGCGAACGCCACCGTCAGCCCAAACATATTTGCCATGCTTCTTCGCTTCTTCAGAACATTCAAGTACTGCAGAGAATTGCGGACGACCAACTCCAGTTTGCATTCTTGTTGTACACATTGCGCCAGGACCTACGCCAACTTTAATAATGTCTGCGCCCGCTTCGATAAGTGCGCGTGTTCCTTCTTTTGTTACAACGTTTCCAGCCACTATTGGAACCTTCGGATTAAGCGCGCGAATTGCTTTGAGCGCTTCAATCATTTTGATTTGATGTCCGTGTGCAGTATCAACAACAAGTACATCAGCGCCGGCAGCTAATAATTCAGATGCTTTCTTTGCTACATCTCCATTAATGCCAACAGCGCAAGCAATCTTTAGCCCACCATTCTTATCAATTGCTGGCGAATATAAGGTCGCGCGTAGCGCGCTAGTACGGGTGAGAATTCCAACTAATTTTCCACTCTTATCAACTACCGGAGCCAGTTTGCGACGTTCATTATTAAGTGCATCAAAAGCTTCGCGCGGTTGAATAGTGTCCGGGAGAGTCACTAGTTCCGTGCTCATAATCTTATTAAGTTGAGTAAATCTATCCACGCGTTCTAAATCTGCTTCAGTGACAATTCCTACAGGTTTATTATTTTCAATAACAATTAGCGCCCCATGTGCTCGCTTGTTAATTAAATCAATTCCTTCAGCAACTGTATTAGTTGGAGCAAGAGTTACTGGAGTTTCAAAGAAAGTATTGCGAGATTTAACATCTTTAATAACTTGGCTAACAATTTCAATCGGAATATCTTGTGGGATAACAGCCATTCCACCGCGTCTTGCAATTGTTTCTGCCATGCGACGACCTGAGATAGCGGTCATATTTGCAACAACTATTGGAATAGTTGTTCCTGTGCCGTCATGTGATGCTAAATCAACATCCATACGGCTAGCTAATTCAGATTGGCTAGGAGCTAAGAAGACATCCTCATATGTGAGGTCATAAGACGGTGTTAGTAAGAAACGCACGTGGCGTAACTATACCCCTCTTAT
>CAYPMF010000070.1:0-5900 GCA_964411805.1 uncultured Actinomycetes bacterium
TTGTTAACGCAGTTGCAGAGCTTGCAACTTGAGGCGTCATTGAACCGCTTCCAGTGTTGGCATCAAAGGTGACGGTGTGAGTGGCGCTCGCAGTGGCAGGGAAAACAGCAGTAACCACCATAGTCGTTGCACTAACACCAACGGGATTCGTTACTGAAGATGCACCTGCAACTGTAAAGAAGTTGGCGGCTACACCAGTAAACGTTTTTCCTGGCTTGTTTGTAAGTGTGATAGTCGCCGTATAAATCGTACTTGCGGCAAATGTAACTGGAGATCCTGACCAGGTTACAGAAGTTACATCGAAGTCAGCGCTAGCTGTTCCAGCTGTTACTGGAGTAGCGCCAGTAACTGGAACCGTCACACCGCTTACTGCAGGAATATTCACCATACTCGCCGCAGCCGAAGTCTGTATTCCTACTATCGACAAAGCCGACACAAGGATATTAATGAGAAGTTTTCTTGTTAGTTGTTGAGAGTTTCGCATACAGCGAAATTAGTTTTTCGATCTAAATCATGAGTCGCAGATCTCTCACAACCTAATCACTTTAATTATGAATTAATGACACTTCCACCAGGAATTAAGAGATCATTTTGTGAAATTGAAACCGAAATAACGTTACTTCCTGAGTTAGATGAAACCGCAGAAAATTGGTAACTAGCACCTGAAGCTAGAGAAGTTGAAAAGAGAATACGTCCCAAATTGAGAGTATTTCCAACCGTTATTGCATTTGAATTATCGTTGCATTTTGTATAACTACCACCCTTGAAAGTTTGGTTGACACAGTATTTGATTGCGGTGCTGGCAAGGGTTTGGGTCATCGAAAAGTATTTGATGGTGAAATCTCCGAAATTCTTGAGGTAGAAGTAGTCATTCTTGGCCGTCATAGTAAGTGTCAACGCGCTTAGCGGGTTACTTGATCCAGCAGCAGAGACAGGGGCAAGTAGAAACTTCCCAGATGTGACTGAAACTGTGGCTTGGCTAACAGCTCGGAGCGACGTTGCTGAATTCGCTGCTATAGATAAATGAGAAGTTAGAAAAATTACTGAAGTAGCGATAACTAGTCGAATGCGTGTTTTATTGCCTTTCAAGGGATTCTCAACTCTCGGCTGATAGATTTAGTAATGAACGAGTGAGATTCTTGCAACGCCATTGTCGGAATTTAATTGTAAAGAACTCCCCGTGGCTCTCACTAACCACACAATTACATCCAATTTGAGAGTAGGCGATTAATGGACACAACTGAAGCTCCCAACAATATTTTGTTGTTAGAAGACAACTCTAAAGATCGCTTAGAAATAAGACTTCAATTAGAAGTTATGGGTTTTACTGTCTATGACACCCCAAACCCTGAAGAAGCCAAAGAACTATTTGTGCTTAGAGATTACGTTGCTGTACTGATTCACGTTGGCCATTTACCACTTCGAGGTCTAGAAATTTGCCGCTGGGTTCGATCAGAATCAACAGTTCCAATCATTATGATTACTAGTCGCGACGAAGTTGTTAATGAACAGATGTCTTTAAATGCCGGTGCCGATGATTATGTAACAAAGCCCATTGAAAATAGAATTTTGCAATCTCGAGTAACACAACAAGTAAAAAGAGGAGAGAGCCAGCGCGCGCCACGCGCCACTTTGCTCTCGTGGGGCCCATTAGCAATGGATTTGGCTACTCACTCATTTACGTTAGAGGGCAAGGAAGTTGGGCTAACAAATACCGAATACCGATTCTTGCAGCTTCTTATGGAGAATCCACATAGAGTTTTCTCTAGAGATCAGATTTTAGAAGCCATTGGTGTGATGCGCGGTGTTGGTTCAAATCACTTGGTCGACACCCATGCATCTCGAATTCGACGTAAGATTATTAAAGCCGGTGGCCCACAACTTATTAGCGTTATTCGCAGTGTGGGATTCCGATTAGCCGATCCAGCTGAAAAGATCGCAGAAGCAAATTAGCTCAAAGGCCAGCACTTTAAGCGCTGACCTTTGAGTTTTAAGTAGATAACAATTACAGAATTGGATAAATCGTTATATCCACTCTGCGGTCATCCCCATATGACTTGCTATCTGTTCCAGTAGCGTTCAATTCACCCATATATTCAACGACGATTTGAGAATCAACTACACCAATTTCCATCAAGTATGAATTGAGATAGTTTCTTGCTGCAATTACTCGTTTATATGAGACCGTGAAATTAGAATCAACGCTTCCTACAGAATCTGTTCTTCCCACCAGATAGATTCCCGTAAGTCCGGTATCGCGAATTTCAATTGCGATTGCTCGCAAGATAGCTTTGTCATTATTATCTAGATTTGTTTCACCACTTGCAAAGTTGATATGACCAACATTCATAGGTCCTTCAAGAACAACTGGGATTGGAACAGGGAAGCCGTTATAAGCACCGGTAAGTGTCAATTGATCGGTGTACTTAATTTTTCCTGAAATCATCGCCTTTGAACTAGACGCGTCAATAGCAAGCGCTTCACCGTTGTGATCAAGCTCCAGGTTTGAAAGATTCAAATCGCCATAAACCTTGAGGTAATTTACTACCGGAAAAAACTCACCTCCGCCTGCTTTTAGACTGGGTGTAGCCGCAAGAACTGAATTGATTTGCATGCCAGGGCTAATTGAATAATCGAATGCCTTTGCTGTATTTATGCCGGTTAAAAGCAAAAGTCCAGACATGGAAATTGAAAAGATTTTGCGCATTTTACGCCTCCTTTAGTTGATACTTATTTGAAATTCCAGACACAACTCTTTGTGTTTCGTAGTTGGGTACAGAAAACTTGATTCCGATTCCTCGAATAGCTCGGATGTAATCTCCACCGCCGTTTTCTCGTATTTTTACTCGTAGGCGGGAGAGATGGGTATCAATCAAATGATCAGATCCAATACCGTCTGTGACATTCATGGCGTTGAGTAATTGAGGTCTTGTAAAAACTCGTTCTGGATTGCTTAAAAGGCAGCGCAATAAGAAGAATTCGGTTCTAGTCAGAGGCACGTATTTGCCATTAATCATGAAATCACAAGTTTCGCTATCAAGAGAAAGCTCGTTCCAATTAAGGATTAAGGCTGACTCCAAGGATTCACTGCGGATATTGCTGATTTGCTGATTTACGCGAAGGTTAAGGATTTGATCATTAATTGGCTTTGTTACATAGTCGTCAATACCAGCTTTAAAGCATTTATCTTCAGTCAAATCTTTCTGCTTATCAAGAAGCATGATTATTGGAGTGTCAAACTTGTCGCGTATTTTTCTAACTAAATCCAGACTTACAGAAGGGTCTTCGAAGGTATCTATTAGCACCAACTTAAAGACTGATTTATCCATGATTCTTAGCGCCTCCACTGGATTACGCGGAATCATCACATTTAATCCCATGTGGCTGAGAGTTCTTTGAATTACGTCTTTCTCGCGATTATTTTCATCAACAAGCAAGACATCATCTGTAAATTTCTTCATAACTTAAGAGTCTTTTAATTAGTTCATATAGTCAATGTAAAAGTCATGGTTTTGTCTTAACTTGATTAAGTTGCTACTTCTTCGCGAGATAATCTTGATGAATAAACTGGTCATGCTTATCTTGAGGAATTCGTGACTAATTAAAAAATGTGGCAAGTTTCCGTGAAAACTTGCCACATTCAATTATGCATTTGTAGTTGTAGCTACTCTCTGAGCTTCAGTAAAGGTCCAAGTTAGATTTGAAGTTTGGCCTTGCACAGTTGTCACAGGAAGCGAACCATTTGTAGTTACTTCAGAACTTGTGGGAATTGATAACTTAATTCGCAGCTTTGATGTTGCTCCAGCAGCCAAAGAAGCAACGGTTAATGAACGATCAGCAGTAGTCAAAGCATTTGCTGAGGTTGCAGCTAATACTGAAGTCGTGTCACCTGTGCATGTATAAGTAACGCTCCAAGCAACTGAACATTCATCAATTTGCACCTGCAGACCAATCGATGCATTTGAAGTTAGTGTGGATGTTGCAGAGTCTGCCAGCCTTAAAGTTAAAGCGGTTCCATTCATAGAACCTTCATTTTTCAGGTCAATGTATCTGTAGATGATGTCATCGGGTGCCATATTCGAAATTGATGAGCTAAACCCTGCAGTCGAACCAGATGCACTCTGCGTTAATTTCAAGGTCTGGCTGGTAACGCTCTGTGGCACTGACGTTGCAGTCGCAGTTAACCCTGCGAATACCGAATTACTAATCAATCCGATTCCGCCAACTACGGCAACCCCAGAGATGCCCAGGCCTACACTCGTCAAGGTGACTTTTCTTAAGCCACTGACAAAAATCTTTCCAAGCATTACTTCTCCTTTTTGTTGATCCGGACGCGATTTGCGAATCGGAAACTGTTTAAGCCAATCAGCACAAACATCGAGCCGATCAGTGTTTTCTTGGCGGTAGAACCCGAAAGTGAATTTACGTAGGTGCCTATTTCAGGAACTTTTCCAATCACTTTGGGAACATTGATTCCTGCAGGAATAATCACTTTGGCACGATCTTTAGTTGGGTTGCTGTCGCCTTTGAGCGTTATTAAATAATTGCCAGCATTAAATTCTTTGAGCGCAATTCGATGGGAGAAAGTCGCGAAACTTTCTTCATCTCGCACCAAAATAATGTCGCCCACGACAAGTTCTTTAACAGGCTCGAGCTTTGTGATCTGTAAATCGCCAGCGCTAAAACTTGGCCTCATACTTTCGCTAAGTACTGGGCTAAAACCGATACCAAAACCTGCAGTTGCTATTGTCGGGGAGATTAAAAGGACAATAAATAGCGCTGTTGTTATAAGTAGATATGTATGGTTAATCTTTTTCTTAAGGGTTTTTGATTGCACCGAACTAAACTAGTTTTACAAAATCTAAGTTAACTCTCGAAATTCTCACGGTTTAAGCTTTAAACTTCACGAGTGATTAACAAAATCCAAATTCCAACTAAAAGACTTATTGGCATACAAGCCATAGGACCTTCTTCATTTAATGATGAAGCACAAAGTGGAGCGAAATTTAGCGAACAGCTTTGGCGCGAATTTATCGGCAAAGTTATCGAAAATGGCGTTTCTCTAGATAGAGATATGTATGGCGTTAGCTGGCCAGCTGATGAATTGACTCCACCGCAACATGTTTACTATTTCTGCGGTTTTGAATCCGATCAGGATTTTGATGGCTTAATCCCATTGAATTTAGAAGGTGGCAACTATTTCCAATATAACTGCGAAGTCTTAGCGGTTGATATTGATAAAGGTTTTCAAGATGCATACATGAGCGCGATGCCTGCTTCTGGGCTAATTGGTAGAGAAGGCCAACACCTTGAAATTTATGGTGAGGAATACGACCCGGATTCAGCATTTGCAAAATTTCGTATATTGATCCCAGTTCAATAAAAGAAAACGGCCCCACATTATGTGGAGCCGTTTAAATTTGTTAGAGTTTACATTTCGTAAATTAGATCTGAACCTTTACGTTCTACGACTTGGCTAGATTCCTCATTCATTTTCTTGAAGAGAGCTTTCCAATCTCCACTCTTTTCAACAAATTCTGAACCGTTTCCCCATTGACGGCCGAAGGCATCTGCGCTTTCAAATACAAATGAGATATAGGTAGATAGGGCATTGGTGCCAATTTCGACCAGACCAACATTGACTTCAGAAATGCCTAATTTCAGAGCTTCCTTTTTGATCTCTTCAAAATACTGACTTGCTTTAGCGCCTTGACCGTATTTGACCTGAAAATAGTAATTTGCAAAAACACGCTTTGCCATTAGAACCTCTCCGTTCAAAATTGAGTGAATTTAATTCCACGAATACAAACAGGTTTCTTTTGCGAATGGAAGAGAAATAACCATATAAAAAAAGAAAATCCCCACGTATTCACGCGGAGACTTTGGTGGGTTGTGTAGGA
>CAYPMF010000071.1:0-5574 GCA_964411805.1 uncultured Actinomycetes bacterium
GCCGCCCCTTTGATATCGGCATCAGCCTGAGCTACTGCAATTACAGCCCCCGCCAAAGTTGCTGGCGACCAATGGCTCAATTGTTTACGCGCTTTATCTATTTGCCACGGAGCCATTGCAAGCGATGATGCCAATTCAAATGAACTTACACCGCGACTTGCTCCAGAAACTTTTCCAAGTGCACGAAGAGATGATCCAAGTGCAGCAGTTATTAAAACTGGATCAACACCTGTTTGTAACGCATGTCGAAGGGCTATTAACGCAGCTTCTCGCTTTCCATCTAACGCTGCATCTGCAACATCGTAACCAGTAGTTTCAATACGTCCTTGTTGGAATTTTTCTACTTCATCTTCATCAACCGGTTTTCCGCTTTCCACATCGGTTGCAAGTTGCGAAATTGCGCCACTCAATTCTCGAAGGTCGCTACCAAGTGCATTAAGTAGAGCTTGCGCTCCGCCAGGCGTAACTTTGCGCCCCAATCGTTTAAATTCTGAGTGAATGAAATCTGCCTTCTCACTCTCTTTCTTTAAAACATCACATGGGACTGTTCTTGGCTTTAACTTCTTAATTTTTTCAAGAAGTGATTTACCTTTTACGCCACCTTTATGCCAAAGAATTAATTCAAGGTTTTCATCTTCAACATCGAGTGCTTTGGATAGTTCATCACTTACATCTGCCGTTAAATCTTGGATTCCTTTGATTACAACTATTCGCGATTCTCCAAAGAGTGATGGCGCTAGCGCATCAGTAATCGCTCCAACTTCAATTGCACCAGCTTCCAATTGAGTGGCTACGGCCTCTTTCGAATTAGAAAGTGAGTTACTTATTGCGCGGTCAACAAGGAGCTCTTCGCCACCAAGCAGAAGTGTTATCCCCACGAAATATCCCACCAATCTGATTTCTTAGTCCGGATACTAAGGGATGGGTCAACTGAGATCGCACCATCTCTATCAGTTCGCATAACTTTTGAGCCAGCACGCTCTAATACCGAAATAGTCTGCGCTGCTGGATGGCCATATCTATTTTCAATTCCAACGCTGATAAGAGAAATTTTTGGAGCTAATCGAGTTAATAACGGTTGATATTGATAGGCCGATCCATGATGTGGCACTTTGAGAATATCTACTCTCCCGATATTTTCCGTTCGATAAATCTCCTCTTGAACTGGTGGTTCGATATCGCCGGTTGCAAAGATGCTTAAATTTTTAATCTTTATCAAGAGCGCAATACTCGAATTATTTATACTTGATCCATCTCCAGGTAGTTGCGCAAAGCTTTCAAATTTATTTCGTGGCCAAAGAGTCTTTATTTCTACTCGCCCCTTTGGGGATTGAAATGAGATTTGGTCGCCAGAAATCGGAAAGTATTCCTTATCGCCTTGCAAGGCTTTTAAAGTAATCTCACGTTCGATAAACGGCGCTGTATATGAAGTGAGCCAAACTTGGCCGATCTTTCTATTCTTAATAACACCAGCCAAGCCACCTACATGATCTGCGTGAAAATGGGTAAGAACTAATAGCGGAATCTCTCTTATCCCCAGGTTTGTCAGGCACTTATCAATCAACTTTTCATCAGGCCCGGCATCAATCACAAGACCTTGTCGTTGCCCCAAATTAATAACTAAGCCATCACCCTGACCGACATCGCAGTTAACAATCTCCCAATTTTTACCAGGAAATTGCGTATGAATTATTAAATAAAAAGTAGAGATTGGAATAAGCAAAAGGGTAAAAAGTTTGTAATTAAACCTAAAGAGAAAAATTACTGCAATAACTAGAAACGCTCCTAAAAAAGATTTGGGCAGTTGTAGAACTGGAAAGCCAGAACCAAAATGCGCGATAAATGCCAGAGCTTTTGCGAGCGGAGAAATTAAATTTAAAAGGAGCGGAGCTAATGGAGGAATAAGGGCTGCAATAAAGCCGAGAATTGTTATCGGCGCAACCAGCGGTGACGCTGCAATATTTGCTGGAATACTCACTAATGAAAGTGAGCCGGATATGGCAATAATTACCGGCGTGCACATAATTGTTGCAGCTACTGGTATTGCGAGTGGTTCTGGCAGCGGCAATCTTGGCGCAATTAGAATAATTCCAAGCGTTGCTCCAACCGAGAGTGCAAAACCGGGATCGATTGCTTGAAATGGATCTATCAAAATCAAAATAGTTATTGCAGCGCCTAGCGAGGCAATTGCTCTTACTTGAACCCCTTTAGCCATTGCTATAAGTGCAATCGCTGTCATCACACTTGCTCTGGCTACCGATGGCGAAGGTCTTACGAGAAAAATAAAAAGAGTTAAAAAGACTCCTGTAATAACTAACCTTGTTCGCAACTTTGGTATTACTCGTCTAAGTGCCCAAGCCAGAAACGCAGCCACAATTGCAAAATTCTCACCACTAACTGCAGTTAAATGCGTTAGTCCTACTCGCCTCATCTGTGTAACAAATTTTTCGCTCTCCAGCTTTGTATCACCGATAACCAATCCAGGTATAAGTGCGCCGGCATCACCAGTAATTCTTGAGGCTTCGCTGCGGAATCGGGCGCGAATTTTCTCCGTAACTACAAATATCGGTTTTGCCTGCGCGATTACTTTTACATCCTTAGCGAATACCAGAGCTGCAACCCTTACCTCGTGGCTTGCGACTGCACGTCCTGCTATCTCGACCTTCTCACCAAGCTGAAGTTCGACCCTCTTTTTAGTTGAAATACGGAACGGTAAATGTGCCTTTTTGCCATTTATAGATTCAGATGAGATAAGAAATGAATTTCTGATAGATGGTTCACTTTTTACGCTTCCAATAATTTTTACTTGACCTAAATTTTCTGTTAGAAAATTATGTCGAAGCGCCACTTCTCTTACTAAAACTCCCACTACGCCAACTGAGAGTGAAATTATTACAAGCGCGCTTACAAAGCGTTTCGCACTAACTATAAGTAAGAGAATTAAAATTAAATTGACGGGCCAACTTATTAACCCAGTAATTGCTGAGCCAAGCCAGATGGCACCGCCAACATATAGAAGTCTTAGATTCTTATCAGGTTCTGCAGCTGTGCGAATTTACTCGCTCCCATTCCTGAAACTTTTCGAAGATCTTCAATTGTTTTGAAAGGGCCATTCTTTTCCCGATAAGAAATTATGCGTCCTGCCATCACGGGGCCAATTCCAGGAAGTGCATCTAATTGGGCAGCCGTTGCGCTATTTATATTTAGCGGACCGTTCAATTTTACTTTTGAATTTCCTTTGCCCTTAGAGGTAGCAATGACTTTTGGCGCTCCAATAACTATCTGTTCGCCATCAATCAAGGTATGCGCCAAATTAATATCTGAAAGGTCAACGCCTTTCTTGGCACCGCCTGCAGCGCTAACCGCATCAATTGCGCGCGATCCGCTAGGTAATTTATAAACGCCCGGCTTATTAACTTTGCCAGCCACATCTACTACAACTATTGGTGCTATTGCGGGCGCTTCTGGAATTTTAACTGCGGGTAGCGCTTGGGCCTTGCCACCCATATTTAGCGCTACAAAGAGCCCACCAATAATTAGAAAACCAGCAAAGAGAATTATCAGTGCCTTCTCTTGTTCTCGAGAGAAACCAAGGTCAGCGAATCGCTCTCGAGCCTTCTCTTTAAATTCATTAATTACTCGATTTAACATTGGCGCAAATTAATTGCGCAAGAAAATATTATTTTAAATAATTAAAGGATTTGTGGATTAAAGAACTATGTTGACAAGCTTTGGAGCGCGGGTAATTATTTTTGTTATTTGACCGCCTGCAATCGCAGTTTTAATTTCTGAATTTTCTAGCGCCAATTTCTCAAGATCTGAATCAGAGATAGTTGGTGAGACTTCGATTCGATCTTTAATCTTCCCGTTAATCTGAAGGATTGCGGTAACTGCATCAGCGGCAAGTAACGCATCGTCAATCTTTGGAAAACCAGCTAAGGCAACAGCAGGCTTGTGCCCCAAATTTGCCCACATCTCCTCGGCCGTAAACGGCGCCATTAGAGAGAGTGAGATTGCGATTGCTTCAGCCGCCTCGCGGACCGCTGGATCTGCTGCACCACAACCAGTGTCAATCGCTTTACGTGTTGCATTCACTAACTCCATAATTCTTGCAACCGCGACATTAAATCTAAAAGTTTCAACTGCTAGTGAAATATCGTGGAGGCTCTTATGAACAACTTTGCGAAGCGCTATATCTCCGCTAGAGAAATCGACGCCAGCCTTACTTGTCACATCTTGCGAGATTCGCCAAGCGCGATTTAGGAATTTAACTGTTGCAGCAGGTGACACATCGGCCCAATCAATGTCATCTTCAGGTGGGCCTGCGAAGATCATCGCCAAACGAATTGCATCCACGCCATGTTTTGCTAATTCATCGGAAAGTTTTACAAGGTTTCCACGGCTCTTTGACATGGCCGAGCCATCCATCAAAACCATTCCTTGATTTAGAAGTGCTGTGAATGGTTCATTGAAATTAACCATTCCTAAATCAAATAAAACCTTTGTGAAGAAGCGTGAATATAAAAGGTGCAAAATCGCATGTGTAACGCCGCCAACATATTGATCAACTGGCAACCAAGTCTCAACTGCTTTCTTTTCAAATGGAACATCATCGCGACCAACACTTGTATAGCGAAGGTAATACCAAGATGAATCCACGAAGGTATCCATTGTGTCGGCATCGCGCTTTGCAGCGGCTCCACACTTAGGACAAGAAACATTTACCCAAGATTCAATTGCACCAAGCGGTGATGTTCCTTTTGGTTTTAAATCAACGCCAGTTGCATCTGGAAGTTCAACTGGAAGTTGTTCTTGTGGAACTGGAACTTCGCCACAACTAGGGCAATGAATAATTGGGATTGGCGTTCCCCAGAATCGTTGGCGAGAGATCAACCAATCGCGCAAACGGAAATTCTTAGAAGACTTTCCAAGCTCTTTTGCTGCAAGCTCTTCAATAATCTTTGCGATGGCCGCCTCTTTAGATAAACCATTTAGCGAACCAGAATTAATTAACTTTCCATCGCCCTCTGTTGCAATTCCTGTCTCATTTGGATCTGGTTCATCGGTTTCAACCACAACTCGCACTGGCAATTTCATCGCACGTGCGAAATCTAAATCTCGTTGATCATGTGCTGGTACCGCCATGATTGCGCCAGTTCCGTAATCAGCAAGAACATAGTCAGATGCCCAGATCGGAATTCGTTCACCATTTACTGGATTTATTGCATAGCGCTCTAAGAAAATTCCGGTCTTTGGTCGCTCGGTTGAGAGGCGATCAATATCTGATGCCGCTTTGACGCTCTCTAAATATTTACCAAATTGATCTGCAACTGAAGTTCCTGAAACCAACTCACCTGCGAGCGCCGAGTCCGCTGCAACAACCATAAAAGTTGCACCATAAAGTGTGTCAGGGCGAGTTGTGTAGATTGTTACAGGTTCAGTGCGCCCTTCAATTACAAATTTAACTTCAGCGCCAGTTGAACGACCAATCCAGTTTCGTTGCATCAACAAAACCTTCTCTGGCCACTTACCTTCCAGCTGTTGCATATCGTCAAGTAAGCGATCTGCGTAATC
>CAYPMF010000072.1:0-5430 GCA_964411805.1 uncultured Actinomycetes bacterium
TTCAACAGATATCTGGAATCAAAAGACTTAAAGATGTCCCAGAAATTCAAGCCCAGAGCAAAGAAGTCCTTTCGAAGATAAGGGCTGGAAAGCTCTAAAAATTTTGTAGTTTAATTAAGCCATGACTTTAGCTTTCATCACCGGTGGCTCACGGGGACTCGGATTTGCAACTGCTAAAGCGTTAAGGGATCAAGGATTTGAAGTAGTTCTTTTTGCAAAAGATCCACAACGTCTGGCAAATGCCGCACAAACTTTAAGTTCAAAATTTGAGGTAGTAGATCTTGAAAATATTTCAGAGACTAGAAAAGTATTTAGCGCTGCTGTTGCGAAATATGGCGTGCCAGAACTTTTGATTTTGGCCCATGGGGTTATGTCCGACAAAATGGCAAAAACCTTAAAGACAAATGATGAGGAATGGGCTCGCGTAATAAATATTAATCTCAACTCTGTCTTCACAGTCGTTAATGAAGTTGGCGCCAAGATGGCTGATGCAAGAAATGGTCGCATAATTATTTTCAGTGCATGCTTGGGAAGAATGTCCGGTCCAGGAAATGCTGGTGGACTTGCGCCATATCGAATTTCGAAAGCTGGTGTTAATGCTTTAGTCCGAAACTTGGCGCATGAGACTGGACATGGTTCACGAGGTTTGTGGGTTGATGCAATATGTCCGAACCACTCAAGGACAGATATGGGTGGCGAAAACGCACCGCGTTCTGCAGAAGAGGGTGCCGAGACTGCAGTTTGGTTAGCCACTAGAGAATTGAAATCCGGAGAAACACAAACAGGTTTACTTTGGGAAGACCGAGAAGTGGTTCCTTGGTAGTTAAATGATCAAGAAATTAGCTGATTCATTTCGCGAAACAGTTTCAGGCGATGCTGGTGGAAAACCAAAGTGGGTTGATGAACTTGCAGAGGGAAATGACAAAGGTTTTTATTCACCAGATAGCGCTGTATGGGAAGTTCATGGCAATGTATCAACTTTAATTGGTGGAATTCGCGCCCTCTTATTACAAGCGGCGCATCCAGCTGCACTTTCAGGAGTTGCTTCGCACTCACGCTATGAAACAGATTTATTAGGCCGCTTGCAAGGCACATCTCGCTGGTTAACAATTACAACTTTCGGAAGTAAGGAACAGATTGCAAGAGAGGCAGCGCGCGTAAATGCGATGCACTCCAAAGTTACCGGTGAATATGTAAAGCGCGATGGTCACACCGATTCTTATAAAGCAGCCGATCCAAGATTTTTATTATGGGTTCATTGCGCTTTCACTGAATCATTTCTCGAGGCACATTTAATATGCAAACAAGGTATTTCAAAAGGAGCAGATTCTTATGTACGCGAGTGGAGCGAGAGCGCAAAGCCTCTTGGTCTTTTAAGCGCACCACAATCGAGAGCGGAGCTAACCGCAGAGATTGAAAGATTCCTACGAGAAGAACTTTCATTTACTCCAAAAACAAAAGAGGTTATCGATTTCATCTTGAACCCACCATTTGGTTTCTTCGCTCGATTCTTCTATCGACCGCTAGCAAAGACTGCTATTCGATCTCTAACCTCACATGAACGCGAGCTTTTGCAATTAAAGCAGCCAGCTAAGATTTGGGAGTTAATCGCACGTTTTAATTTATTTGCTTTGAGCAAAGCGCTCGGCGGACATCCACCGGCATATTACGCAGCACTAAAGAGACATTCAAGACTTAGTTAGTTCTAGAACCTTGGCTTCAATATGTAGATCTAGGTGAGTAATAATCAAAACAGTTTTACCAGATAAAACTCGTGCAACTTTCTTAGATATGCGCTCAACTTGATGCGCATCAAGGAATTCAAATGGTTCATCAAGAATAAATGCCGGTGTGTTTCGCAATAGAACGCGGGCCAATTTAAGGCGTTGCTTCTCGCCGCCCGAGAAGTTATAACCAAGCGGACCGATGTGAGTATCTAATCCTTCCGGAAGCTTGTGCAAGAGGTCGCCCAACTCAACTACCTCTAACATCTGGATAAGGTCTCGATCTGAAGCTTTTGGATTACCAATCTTCAAATTCTCGCGAATCGAAGTTGTAAATAAATAATCATCTTGCAAGAGAACAGAAAAGAGCGAAGCATGTTTAGGAGCTAGCAATTCCCCATTAACTTTAATCTCACCAGTAAATGGCAAGAACCCCAACAAGGCATTTGTAATAGAAGACTTTCCAACGCCAGATCGACCAGATATAACTAGAGTTTCTCCTGGACTTACCTTCGCTGTTACACGAGGCAGATGCACTCCATCAATTATTGGAACTACATCGAAAAATTCAATTTCTGCAGTTTGCGCAAGTGGATATTTAGAAATTTCGATTTCGGGAACAACTTCCAACATAAAGTTCTTAACGTTTGTGATTGCAGATGTAGCCGAAAAAAGGTTTGAAAAGGCGGACGGGAGAGCAGATATTCCTTCAAAGATTACAAGCGGTAAGAGCGCAATAACTGCGATGTTGACGCCAGCTAATTGTCCGGTTACAGACTCAGTCGCTGCAAAGTAAAGGGCAGCAATCGTTGCTGTTCCCAAGAATAAGAAGTGAGCTGTGTTTGCAATCCCAGATCTAGCTGCCGATTTAGATTCAATATATGCAATTGAATCCTCTTCTAACTCTAGGTTTTCAAGTAATACATCCTTGTATCCGAATACGAGCGCTTCAGGTGAACTCTCTGCAACCTGCATAACTTGGCTAAAGAGTTGCGCCTCGTGATCTCTCGATTCTTTTCCGACAGATGAGAGCGTGGCAAGGAATGGAACAACTGCTAGTGCAATGAGAAATAAGAGTGCAATTTCATTACCTGCGTGTGGTGATAACCAATAGATAATGCCAATTCCACTTACGCCAGCAACTAATGCAGAAATCCAAGGTGAAATAATGCGCAACCAGAGATCTTGCGATACTTCAATATCGCCAACAATCTGTGAAAGTAAATTGCCTCGTCGCAACTTCGTAAATGAGTGTGGCGCAAGGTTAGTTAGATTCTCATAAACCTTGATGCGCAAGAAGGTTTGAATCTTTAACGCTGCATCATGTTCGATAATTCTCGAGGTGTATTTAAGGACTCCGCGAGATAGTCCAAAGAAGCGCACGCCAACAATTGCGACTTCGAGTACCAAAATCGGTGGACGAGTAGATGCCATTGAGATCAACCAAGAAGATGTCGCAAGTAGTCCAACAGCAGAAGTAAGCGATAGTCCACTTAAGAGCGCGGCGAGTGCGAGTTGGCGCCAATACTTTTTCATCGCGCCCTCGCTGTATCTGTAATTTGATTTGATTCTAGGAGCAAAGCGTTTCGATGCGTGATTAAGAGAATTCCCTTACCGTTCTCAGATTCTTCTTTTATTACTCGTTGGATAGTTGCTTCGCTGACATCATCGACTGATGCAGTCGGTTCATCCAAAATAATAAATTGAGATTCTTTTAGGAGCGCTCGAGCAAGAGCAATCTTTCGTTGTTGGCCAAATGAGAGTGGTTGTTTAATTGAACCGAGTTCTGTGCGCAGACCTTGAGGCAGGTCTTTAATATCCAAATCAACCTTGGTTAGAATTTCAATTAATTCGAAATCGGAAGCACTTGGTTTGGCATGGCGCAAAATCTGCGCAACACTGCCAACTGGGAACTTAGGTTCTTGTGGCAACCAAGAAAGTTTGGAACGTAGACTCTCTAAATTAACTTCACTCAGTGAAATGGAACCCGCATCAGTACTTAAAAGAACTTCACCTGAAGTTGGTTGCACAAACCCCAACAGAATTGCAGCAAGCGTAGATTTACCTGTTCCCGACGGACCAATTACCGCGTGAACATCGCCAACACTTACTTGTCCTGATGGAATGTGTAATTTAGCTCGGTTTGGATAAGCAATTGTTAATTGCGACCAAGTGATCGCATGAAGTTGATTGATAATGGCTCCACCAGAATTTGTTGGGCGTTCTAAAATTCTAAAAATTTGGTTAAATGCTTCGATGCCATCGGATGCCGCATGGAAGTAAGAAGCAACTTGGCGAATTGGCCAGTAAACCTCAGGAGCGATAATTAAAATAAATAAGCCAACTTCAAGCGTGATTGAACCACTAACTAGACGCAATCCAATAGTTACTGCAAGTAGCGCAACCGAAAGAGTTGCAACTAATTCAAGTGCAAGTGAAGAGAGGAACGAGATTCGAAGAACTTTCATGGTTTCTTGGCGATAATCGTCACCCACCTTTTGAAGTTTTTCATTTTGCAACTTGTGGCGACCAAATACGCGAAGAGTTGTAAGGCCGCTTAATAAATCAAGGAAATAACCACCGAGAAGATTGAGCGTCTCCCACTTCTTTGCAGTAGCAGTTGCGGTGTATTTACCAATCAGAATTCCAAAGAGCGGAATCAGCGGAATCGTGAATAGAACAATTAATCCAGAACGTAGATCTTTAAAGGCAATCGTTAATCCAACGAGAGCCGGAACGATTCCAGCAATAAAAAGTTGTGGCACATATCGTGCAAAGTAGTTATCAAGGGCGCCAATTCCCTTTGTAAGCAAAAGTGAAAGGCCAGCAGTGCCAAGTTCATTTGTATCGCGCCCCTCATTATTTAAAGTCTTTTTTAATACTGCACTGCGCAATTCATTGCGGATGCTGATAGATGCAGCAGCTGAAGAGCGATCGCTTAGATATGAAATACCTGCGCGCAGAATAAAGATAAGTGCAAGGTAGGTGAGAGGAGTTTGGTTATCGGAAAATGTTTGGCGCTTTTGAAAAAATGAAACGATAAGCGAAGTTAATAAGAAAGCTTGTGTAATCGTTGCTACCGCTCCAATTGTTGAGAGAGCAACGAGTGAGGCTAAGAAACCCCGGCTGCTGCGCGAGAAGCGCAACAACCGAGGATCTAGAGGTTTCACTAGTGAACTTGATCCAAAGAACCAGCTTCTGCCTTAGCAATCTGGTTTGGATTAATTCGTTTGCGGAATACCCAATAAGTCCAACCTTGATAAATCAGAACAATTGGAGTTAAAACAACCGCAACGATTGTCATTACTTTAAGTGTGTAAGGAGTGCTTGAAGCATTGAAAATATCAAGTCCCATAACTCCAGGTGTGCTACTTGGCATCACATTTGGATATAGACCGCTAAACAAAGTGATTACAACAAAAGCAGTTGCGATTGCTGACCATAGGAATGCCCAACCTTCACGCTTGCGCATATTTGAAGAAAGTGCAGCAAGCCATGCAACAACAACAATTAGTGAACCAGTTACAACCATCCACTTATGTGTAATCGATGCCATGGTCCAACCAAGGAATAGAAGTGCAAGTACTGCAGTTGCTAAGCCAACCTTTTGCCCAAGCGCATTTGCACGATCGCGAATCGCACCCTCTGTCTTTAGCGCCAGGAAGAATGCGCCGTGGGAGATGAAGAGACAAAGAGTTGTTAATCC
>CAYPMF010000073.1:0-5353 GCA_964411805.1 uncultured Actinomycetes bacterium
CCTAGGCCAAGCGATTGATGACACAGTCGCAAACGATGTAATGGCTCAATTACTAACTTTGGAATCTATGGATCCAGATCGCGACATCATGATGTACATCAATTCACCAGGTGGTTCATTCACAGCGCTAACTGCAATTTATGACACGATGCAATTCGTTCGTCCTGACGTGATGACAATCTGTTTAGGACAAGCAGCTTCTGCTGCTGCGGTACTTCTTGCAGGTGGTGCAAAGGGAAAGCGTTATGCACTTGAGCATGCACGTATCTTGATTCACCAACCATATTCAGAAGGTGGCGGACAAGGTTCTGATATTGAAATTCAAGCAGCTGAAATTATGAGAATGCGTGGACTTCTAGAAGATATGTTGGAGCGTCATTCAAGTAAGAGCAAAGCAGAGATCGCAAAAGATATTGAACGTGACAAGATTCTTACTGCGGCTGAGGCTGTTGAATATGGCATCGTCGACCAGGTAATGGTTAGCCGAAAGGCAAATAAGAAGTAATTCGCCTATAAGCGAACAAGATAAGGCTAGGAATCTCTCCCGCAATGGATGAGAATCTCCTAGCCTTCTCCTTATGACTCAACGCATTGGCGAGACCAGCGATCTCCTTAAATGTAACTTCTGTGGCAAGACTCAGAAGCAAGTTAAGAAATTAATTGCCGGTCCAGGTGTTTATATCTGTGATGAATGTATTGAGCTTTGTAATGAAATTATCATTGAGGAGCTCCAAGAGAGCTCAACCCTTGGTTTGCAAGAACTTCCAAAGCCACAAGAAATTTATGACTTCCTAGATCAATATGTAATCGGCCAAGAGCGCGCAAAGAAGTCGCTATCTGTTGCCGTATATAACCACTACAAGCGTGTGCAATCTGGTGATTCAAAGCGCGAAGATGCAATCGAATTAGCTAAATCAAATATCTTGCTTCTAGGTCCAACTGGTTCTGGCAAGACTCTGCTCGCACAAACACTTGCTCGCATGCTCAATGTGCCATTTGCAATTGCGGATGCAACCGCGCTAACTGAAGCGGGCTATGTTGGCGAAGATGTTGAAAATATTCTTCTAAAACTTATTCAAGCAGCTGATTACGATGTAAAGAAAGCTGAAACCGGAATTATCTATATCGATGAAATCGATAAGGTGGCTCGCAAAGCTGAGAACCCTTCTATTACTCGCGATGTTTCAGGTGAAGGTGTGCAACAAGCGCTACTAAAGATTTTGGAAGGCACTACTGCTTCTGTTCCACCACAAGGTGGACGTAAGCACCCACACCAAGAATTCCTACAAATTGATACAACAAACGTTCTCTTTATTGTTGGTGGCGCATTTGCTGGACTTGAAAAGATAATTGAAAGTCGTGCTGGTAAGGCGGGCGTTGGATTTAATGCAACTCTAGTTTCACCAACAGAAGCAAATAAGAAAGATATCTTCGGTGATGTAATGCCAGAAGATCTTTTGAAGTTTGGAATGATTCCAGAATTTATTGGCCGCCTACCTATCATTACATCAGTTGAGAATTTAGATCGTGCCGCTCTAATGCAAATTCTTACTGAGCCAAAGAATGCGCTAGTTAAGCAATATCAAAAATTATTTGAATTAGATGGCGTTGAATTAGAGATGAATACTGAAGCGCTAGAAGCAGTTGCAGATCTTGCGCTAAAGCGCGGCACTGGCGCTCGTGGTCTTCGTGCAATTATGGAAGAGACACTTCTTGGCGTTATGTATGAAGTTCCATCAAAGCCAGAAGTTGCAAAGGTGATAATTACGCCACAAGTAGTGCGAAAAGAGGATGCGCCTCAATTAATTACTCGCCCTGCAGGTGCGCCTAAGCGCTCAACAAAGGCGCCTGAATCAACTGACGGTTCGGAAGAGAAGACCGCTTAATCTAGAATTCTCCGTTATGACGGAGAAAGAATTAGCGGCGACCTTTTCGCCAGCCGATATCGAAGCTCCGCTCTACAAGAAGTGGCTTGATGCTGGTTATTTCACAGCAGATGCAAAATCAAATAAGCCACCATTCACAATTGTTATTCCGCCGCCGAACGTAACTGGCTCACTTCACATCGGCCACGCGCTCGATCACACATTGCAAGACATCCTCACTCGTATGAAGCGAATGAAAGGTTTTGAAACTCTTTGGTTACCTGGCATGGACCATGCAGGTATTGCAACGCAAAATGTTGTTGAAAAACAATTAGCTGCGCAAGGAAAATCTCGTCACGACTTTGGTCGTGACGCTTTTGTTGAACAAGTTTGGAAGTGGAAGGCAGAATCTGGTGGCGCAATTCTTGGCCAGATGAAACGTCTTGGCGATTCAGTTGACTGGTCGCGCGAACGCTTCACAATGGATGAAGGTTTATCTAAGGCAGTACTTACAATCTTTAAGCGACTTTATGATGCTGATTTAATTTATCGCGCAGAACGAATCATCAATTGGTGTCCTCGTTGCTTAACTGCTCTTTCAGATATTGAAGTTGAGCACTCTGACGACGCTGGTGAGTTCGTACAAGTTCGTTACGGCGATGATGAAATTTCAATCACTGTTGCAACAACTCGAGCCGAAACAATGATGGGTGATGGCGCTGTTGCGGTTCATCCAGAAGATCCACGTTACAAAGATTTAATTGGCAAGAAAGTTTTATTGCCTCTAGTAAATCGTTACATCCCAATTATTGCCGATGAATTAGTTGATCCAGAGTTTGGAACTGGAGCGGTAAAGGTAACTGGTGCGCACGATCCAAATGACTTTGAGATGGCGATGCGACATGGAATTGATATGCCAATCATCATGAACGAACATGGCGTGATGGCAAATTCAGGAACTCAATTTGATGGCATGGATCGATTCGACGCTCGTAAAGCGGTTGTCGAAGAGTTACGTAAACAAGGTCGCATCATGGGCGAGAAGCGCCCATATGTTCACGCTGTCGGACATTGCCAACGTTGTGACACAACGGTTGAACCTCGTTTATCTAAACAGTGGTTCGTAAAAGTTGCTCCGCTTGCAAAAGCCGCAGGCGATGCAGTTAGAAATGGTTCGATAAAAATAGAACCAGAAGAGTTAGCGCCAAGATATTTTGAGTGGGTCGACAATATGCATGACTGGTGTATTTCTCGCCAACTTTGGTGGGGACATCAGATTCCAGTTTTCTATGGACCAAATGGTGAAGTTGTAGTTTGCGGACCAGATGAAGAACCACCAGCTGGATACACGCAAGATCCCGATGTTTTAGATACCTGGTTCTCTTCAGGCCTTTGGCCATTCTCAACACTTGGTTGGCCAGAAGAGACTGAAGAAATGGCAAAGTTCTATCCAACATCAGTACTTGTAACTGGTTATGACATTTTATTTTTCTGGGTAGCGCGCATGGTTATTTTGGGGCTCTTTGCAGTTCCAGGAAAAGTCCCATTCAACACAATTGCGTTACATGGTTTAGTGCGTGATCGCTTTGGAAAGAAGATGTCGAAGTCACGCGGAAATACTGTGGATCCAATTGAGTTCATGGATAAGTACGGTTCAGATGCTCTTCGATTTACCTTGGCACGTGGTGCAAATCCAGGAGCCGACCAAGCAATCGCTGAAGAGTGGATTGGTGGTTCTCGTAACTTCGCGACCAAACTTTGGAATGCAACTCGTTTTGCAATGATGAATGGCGCAACCATTGAAGGCGAACTTCCTAAGTTTGAGTCTCTTGATGGTATTAATAAGTGGATATTGACTCGTCTAGATGAGACGATTTTTGAAGTTGATGAACTATTTGAGAAGTTTGAATTTGCAAAGGCTTGCGAATTGATTTATCACTTTGCTTGGGATGATTTATGCGATTGGTATCTTGAACTTTCAAAGGCAAATTTCCAAGCGGGTTCACAAGAATCTAAGCGAGTTCTTGGTCATGTATTAGATCAACTTCTTCGCTTAATGCATCCAGCGATGCCATTTCTAACTGAAGAACTTTGGTGCACATTTACAGGGGGCGAGACTCTTGTAACTGCGCAATGGCCAAAGGCAGATCCATCGGTACGTGATGATGAATCAAAGCAGATTGTCACCGGCCTACAAGAGTTAATAACAGAAATCCGTCGCTTCCGAAACGATCAAGGAATAAAGACTTCAGCAAAGATTGCTGCAAACTTCAACAATTTGGGCTCTCTTGCTCCATATGAAAATTCAATTCGAACTGTCTGTCGCTTAGAACCAATGACAGGAAGTGCAAGTGCCAATATTGAGATTGGCAAAGTAAAGGTTGAGTTCGACTTAACTGGCGCGATTGATGTGGCGGCAGAACGTGCACGTCTAACCAAAGATTTAGCACAAGCAGAGAAAGACCTACAGACAGCAAAAGTTAAATTGGATAACGAAGGTTTTATGGCAAAGGCTCCAATCGAAGTTGTTCAAGAAATCAGAGAACGCCTTGCGCAAACCACCGCAGATATTGAGCGAATCTCAGCACAACTAGCTTCACTACCTAAGTAATGTCAACGCCTGAAGATTTAGAAGATTTCAAAGCGATTGAAGTCGCGTTAAATAAGCGCTGGCCGGAAGCAAAGATTGACCCGACGCTCGATCGCATCTCAGCTTTAGTTGATGCGCTCGGTTCGCCACAGCTTTCATACCCAACAATTCATATCGGTGGAACAAACGGCAAGACTTCAACTTCACGCATGATTGATGCGCTAATGGCGAAGTTAGATTATCGAACCGGCCGATTTACTAGCCCACATTTAGAAAGCGCTGTTGAACGAATTTCAATAAAAGGCGAACCAATTAGCCATGAAGGTTTTGTGGCTACATATAACGATATTGCACTTTATTTAGATTTAATTGATTCAAAGCAACCTAATCCACTTAGTTACTTCGAAGTCTTAACTGCAATGGCTTTTGTAGCTTTTGCGGAATTTCCGATTGATATTGGCATAATCGAAGTCGGTATGGGTGGCGAATGGGATTCCACAAATGTTCTATCGCCGGCAGTTTCAGTAATAACTCCAATTGGCATTGATCACGCTTCTTATTTAGGAGATACAGTTGAGGAAATTGCAAAAACGAAAGCCGGAATTATCAAGCCAGAATCGCATGTGGTTTTAGCTGCGCAAGAGCCAGCAGTTGCAAAGATTTTATTAGAGCGAGTTGCAAAAGTATCAGCGATTCCTTATCGCGAAGGAATTGAGTTTGCAGTTACCAAACGAGATATTGCCGTTGGCGGACAAGTCATAACTATTCAAGGAGTCCATGGAATCTATGAAGATATTTATCTTCCACTTTACGGAGCCCATCAAGCATCAAATGCTGCTTTGGCATTAGCAACCGTTGAAGCATTTATTGGTCAGAAGATTGCAGATGAAATCGTTGC
>CAYPMF010000074.1:0-5348 GCA_964411805.1 uncultured Actinomycetes bacterium
ATTGGCAGACGCGCTAGCTTGAGGTGTTAGTGCCCGCAAGGGCTTAGGGGTTCAAGTCCCCTCTCGGACACAAGAAGTAATTAACCAAAAAACAAAAGAAAACATACGGAAAACATACGGAAAACATACGGAAAACATAAAGAGGGGCAATCAATGAATACAAAAGCATATGCCGCACATTCAGCTCGTGAAGCTTTAAAGCCTTACGAATTTAATCGAAGAGAACTCCTCCCAAACGACGTTTCTCTCGATATCAAATTTGCCGGCATCTGCCACAGCGATATTCATACAGTTCGCGATGAATGGGGTGCGGCTCTTTATCCTTGTGTTCCCGGACATGAAATCGTCGGTATTGTTAAAGAAATTGGAAGCGCCGTAACAAAATTTAAAGTCGGCGAGCGAATCGGCGTGGGCGTTTTCGTAGATAGTTGCAAGAAATGCGATGCATGTAAATCTGGTCTACAAAACTATTGCATCGAAGGAATGACTGGTACTTACAATAATTTGGAAAGAGATGGAAAAACTCCGGCGCAAGGTGGTTACAGCAACTACTTCGTGATTAACGAGGAATATGCAGTGCATGTTCCAGAAAATCTTGATATGGCTGGCGTTGCCCCACTTCTATGCGCAGGAATTACACTCTATTCACCAATCGTCCATTGGAAAACAGGTCCAGGTAAAAAGGTTGGCATCATTGGCCTAGGTGGCTTGGGACATATGGGTGTGAAAATTGCAGCAGCTATGGGAGCCGAAGTTACAGTATTTTCACATTCTCCAAATAAAAAGGATGATGCGCTAAAAATGGGCGCAAAGCACTTTGTAGTTGTGAAAGATAAGGCCGATCTTAATTCAGAGAGTAAAAAATATGATTTGATCATAAATACTGTTTCAGCAGAAATTGATTTGGAGTGGTACATCGAGTGCCTTAAACTCGATGGAACGATTGTTTTAGTCGGCCTTCCAGGTAAACCATATGCGATTTCAACTCCACCACTCATTGCACAACGTCGCTCTGTTTCCGGATCAATGATCGGCGGAATGCCAGAACTTCAAGAGATGTTAAATTTCTGTGGGAAACACAATATAACTTCTGATGTAGAAGTAATTGAACCTAGTTATATTAATACTGCCTACGACCGCACAGTTGCTAGCGATGTAAAGTACAGATTCGTAATCGATACATCAAAACTTTAGTATTTCGGTTCTAATTAACAAATTGATGTAGCGCTAATACAACTATTGGCGCTACAAACAGAGCAGGCAGAAGATCGCCAATGGCAACCTGCTTGATTTTTAGAAGCCGTAAAGAGATACAAAATATCAAAAGACCACCGGTTGCTGTTATGGATGCAATTTGAAAATCAGTAAGAATGCTTCCAAGCGACCAACCAATCGCAGTCCAAATTAATTGATAAATTGCAGTCGGAATCGCTGACGCTGCTATCCCCCAACCTAGTGTTGCCGCAAATGCCATGGCACCAAGTCCATCGAGTATAGATTTCAAAATTAGTGTTTGAATTCCCGTTCGCATTCCATCACTAATTCCACCAAGGATTGCCATTGGGCCAACTACGAAGATAAGTGAAGCCATAACAAATCCTTCTACAAATTTGGAATCACTTTTTGCTTTGAAGGCTTTTTGGAGCCTTGTGCCAAGATTTTCAAGTCTCATCTCAATTTGGAGCAGCGATCCAATAACTCCACCAATTATTAATGAGAGCAAGATTGCAAGAATCGCCCACCCATTCGGTATCGCATTTTTATATTCTGAGCTCCAAATAACTCGCACCATATCTGCAGCAGCAATAGCAGTTATTAACCCTAGAGAAGTCATAATGAGTTCTCTAGTGTGTGCCTTTAATTTAGAACCAAAAGCAATACCAATTGCACTTCCAAGAACAATCGTTATGAGGTTGATTAAAGAACCCAGACCTATAAACATGTGTTGATGATATATTCCATCAATGGCGGAAGCGAATTTCATTAAAAAATTGGGAGAAATTCTTCGCCCGGCGCGAACTATTCCGAGAACTCCATGGACTTCTGATAATAGATGGAAGCTCACCCCGCTCAGAACTCTAATTCTTATTTTTGGCCTTTCAATTTTTGGTTTTGGTGAAGCGCTCCTATTGAAAGCCGGATTGGGTAACTCACCATGGGCCGTGCTGGCTCAAGGTGTATCTAGACACTCCAATTTAAATGTTGGAGAAACAACATTCTTAGTGAGTGCAGTAGTTCTGGCGATATGGTTTCCGCTTAGTCAAAAACCTGGCCTTGGCACACTTTTCAACATGATTGTCATAGCCATTACATTTCAAATTGGTATTGATCATTTCCCAAAAGTCACAAGTTTCCCATTGCAATTTACTGCAATACTTTCAGGAATCGCTCTCATTGGAATTGGCTCTGGTTTCTATATCACTTGCGGATTAGGTCCTGGGCCACGTGATGGACTTATGACAGCGCTTCATAATAAAACAGGTATTCGAGTCGGACGTGTCCGAATGACTCTCGAAATATTAGTTTTCTTAATTGGTTGGAGTCTAGGTGGCACTGTTGGTTTAGGCACTGCTCTATTTGCTTTACTTATTGGGAACAGCGTGGCAATGAGTTTTAAGCTAGTTTCTAAAATTGCCAATTGATTGGCGTTAATCCTTCTGATTTCAACAGCGAGTTACATTTACTAAAGGGTTTTGAACCAAAGAATCCTCTATTCGCAGATAAGGGACTTGGATGCACGCCTACTATTTTCTTATCTTTTGAAATATGCGCACCAGCTCTTTCTGCACTTTTTCCCCATAAAATAAAAATCACTTTTTCCTCTGATAATTTAGAAATTACAAGATCTGTAAATTCTTCCCAACCAACATTTTCATGAGCCAGCGAATGCCCGCTTACGGTTGTCAATATTCGATTTAGAAGTAAAACCCCTTCATTCACCCAAGGAGTTAAATCACCTGAACTACTTATTGGGATTTTCAGATCTGCAAATAGCTCTTTCTTTATATTTCTAAGGGATGCGGGAATTTTTCTTGATTGAGTTGAGAAAGCAAGTCCACACGCATCTTCAACATTTGGATATGGATCCTGACCAAGAATCACCGCCTTCACGGCACTTGGATTTATTTGGAAGGCGTTAAAAATTAAATCCCTTGGTGGATTTATACCAGCAGTTGGGATGGCTTTTTCAAGATCATTAAAATATTTAGCATCTAGTTGGAGAAATTCACGCCAAGGAAGTGGAAGAAGTGAATATAAACTCATTTGGCAAATGCTGAATATCTGCCGTTATGGTTGGCGACTTGAATATTAACGCCATAAGCAGAACTTAAATTTTCAGAAGTTAAAACTGATGCAATGGGACCTGAGGCTACTGAAACTCCATTTTTCAAAAGAAGGACATGAGTAGTGCCCGAAGGAATCTCTTCTATGTGATGGGTAATTATTAACGTAACTGGCGCATTTGGATCCGAGGCTAGTGCGTCAAATCTCTTCAAGAGGTCCTCTCGGCCGCCAAGGTCCAAGCCCGCAGCAGGCTCATCAAGTAAAACTAATTCTGGATTAGCCATTAAAGAGCGGGCAATCAGGGTTCTTTTTTTCTCGCCATCGCTTAATGTGAAATATTTTCTTTCGGCTAAATCCCTAACTCCCATAATTGTCAGAAGTGCAACAGCTCGCGATTCATCCCACAATTCATAAGCTTCTTGCCATCTTCCAAGAATTGCATATGCTCCAGTGAGTACGACATCAATTACTCTTTCATCATCAGGAAGTGCAGTTGAAACATAAGTTCCAACGATTCCAATTCTTGGCCGTAATTCGAAGACATCGACCGCTCCCAATCGATCCCCCAATATTTCAACAATTCCCTTTGTTGGATGCATCTGCGAAGAACAGAGTGAGAAAAGCGTTGTCTTTCCGGCACCATTTGGGCCGATTACAACCCAGCGCTCTCCTTCATTCACTTCCCAATTGAGTGGCCCTAAGATATTTTTTCCACCGCGGACGACCGATACATTCTCTAGTTTTAATACCGCCGCCATAGTCGTAAAAGATACCCGTATCCACACTAATCACGGCTAAAGTAGCCCATGAAAATGAATGGTAATTTCAAACACAGCGGATTGATTCTCGTATCGGGCGTCGATTCCCCTGGTATTACCTCCAAGCTCTTTGAAGCTCTAGCTCCATTTCAAATACAAATTCTTGACTTTGAGCAGGTAGTAATTCGCGATCGCCTACTTCTCACAGTACTTATCGCACTGGATCCAGCACACGAAAAAGCTGTGGAAGAAGATTTGATAAGCGCTTTCGCAAATACTGAAATAGATATCGCCCTGGATTTTGCCGAACGAATTTCAGATTTTGAATTGGATTCAAACCTACATCTAGTCGTCTTAGCTAAAGAAATTAACCCAAATTCTATTTCTGAAATAGCAAAGAAGATTGCAGAATATAAAGGGAATATAGATCGCGTTAGACGTACAGCTTCTTTTCCTATCACCGCTTTGGAGTTTGATATAACAGCAAGTATTACTGAATCTCAATTAAAAAATTTGCAAAGCGAACTTGCGAAAATTTCTGCGCACACTGGAGTAGACATCGCCATCCAAAGAGGTGGATTAACAAGAAGAGCCAAACGCGTTGTGCTCTTAGATATGGACTCCACTCTAATCAGAGAAGAAGTCATAGATTTACTAGCCACTAAAATAGGTTCTGGCAAAGAAGTTGCCGCAATTACTGAGTCAGCAATGAGAGGAGAGATAGACTTCGTTACTTCTTTGAATAAACGAGTGTCTACCCTTACAAATGCTCCCGATTCAATATTCAAAGAAGTTGCATCGGAAATTAATCTAACGCCTGGCGCTCGAACACTAATCAACACCCTACACAAGTTGGGCCACAAAGTCGGAGTTGTTTCTGGAGGTTTTATAAATGTTATTGAACCGATTCTAAAAGAATTGAAGATTGATTTTTATCGTGCTAATTCATTAGAAGTTATCGATGGAAAACTTACAGGAAAGCTGATTGGTCCCGTAATAGACCGCGAAGCTAAAGCGGTAGCGCTCCGCGAATTTGCCAAACTCGAAAATGTAGATCTGAGTCAAACAATTGCAATTGGAGATGGTGCAAATGATCTTGGAATGATTGAGATTGCAGGACTTGGCATAGCATTTAATGCTAAACCTAAGGTTCGTGAAGCAGCCGATGCTTCTATCAATACACCTTATTTGGACTCAGTCTTATATTTAATGGGAATTACTCGCGATGAGGTTGAAGAAAAACTATAGGCGACAAGCGTGAATATCGGTTACCAAGATACCTCTAGCGCCTAATTCATAAAGATC
>CAYPMF010000075.1:0-1248 GCA_964411805.1 uncultured Actinomycetes bacterium
TTGCGCAGAAGCTATTCGAATTTTATTAAAATTGTTGCGTGCTATGGCAACAGTGGTTAGATCCTTAATCGCAAATGGGAGAACAAAACCATCTAAGAAATCGACATGTTCACCAATTAAATTAACGCGCCCCGGAGCTGCCGCAACAATCTCTGCTTCGTGGTTGAAGAGCTCTTGAAACTTACTTGCTAGTGGGTGCATTAATTGATTCCCAAGTATCAGAGACCATCGCCTTAATATCGCGAGTTGGTTTCCAACCCAATAAATTACTTGCCTTTGATATATCGGCAATTAATACAGCTGGATCTCCGGCACGACGCTCGCTATTAACAACTGGGAGTTCTTTTCCAACAACAGAATTTGCTGCAGTAATAACTTCCTTTACGGAGTAGCCACCACCGGAACCAATATTTACAATCTCGTGCTTTCCCGCCTCAATTTTTTCAAGCGCTGATATGTGGGCTTCAATCAAATCAACCACATGAACATAATCACGGATACAAGTGCCATCTTTAGTCGGCCAATCAGATCCAAATATCTTCATCGGCTCTTTATCGGTTGCGCGAAGTAAATTTGGAATTAAATGCGTCTCTGGATCATGCTCCTCTTTAACCCAACCGTTCTTGCCTTTATATGCACCTGCAACATTGAAATATCTAAGACTCATTGCGCCAAGGCCATAAGCTATAGATTCAGATGTAATCATGTGATCAACTGCTAATTTAGATGCACCGTATGGATTAGTTGGCTTAGTTTCAGAATCTTCAGTGATGGGAACTGATTTAGGTTCACCATAAGTGGCAGCGGTAGATGAGAAGACCAGCTTCGAAACCTTCATTCCGCGCATCGCTGCAAGGAGAGTCGCAGTGCCAGTTACATTTGTGCTCCAATAAATTTCAGGCATAGCAACAGATTCGCCAACAAGTGATTTAGCGCCAAAGTGCATAACGGCTTCACACTCGCCAAGGCCAAGTTTTATTGCGTTCTTGTCGAGAATTGAACCCTCAACAAAGCGTGCACCGTTAGCAACTAGCTTTCGCTTACCCGTAGATAAGTTATCTAAAACTGTTACTTCATAACCGCGCTCTAAAAGAATATGTGCTGCCGTCGAACCAATATATCCAGCGCCACCTGTAACAAGAATGCGCATTAAATTTTTGCCTCTCGAAGTTGTGCAGCGGATTGCTCTGGTCGCATATCCATTATGAAAGCGCCCATTGCAGATTCCGATCCTGCTAAATACTTTAA
>CAYPMF010000075.1:1348-5347 GCA_964411805.1 uncultured Actinomycetes bacterium
GCATATCCATTATGAAAGCGCCCATTGCAGATTCCGATCCTGCTAAATACTTTAACTTCCCAGGTGCCCGGCGAATTGAAGTAATCTGCCAATGAAGGCCAAGTGCATCACGACCAACTCTTACAGGTGCCTGATGCCAAGCTCCGATATAGGCCATCGCAATTCCAAAGACTGCATCAAGGCGAAGTAAAACTTCCTTTGCAATTTCTGGGAATGAATCAGCAACATCATCTGAAAGGTGTGCAAGATCAGATACAAATTTGCGAGGTGCGATATGAATTTCAAATGGATAGCGAGCAGCGTATGGTACATAGGCCACCCAGTGAGCATTTGTTGCAATCAATCGGACTTCATCTTTCAACTCACGAGCGATGATGTCAGTGATTAGTGGCACGCCATTTTTCTTTAGGTAATTTGTTGCAACCGCCAACATTTTTTCAGCGCGTGGCGGGATATATGAATAAGCATAAATCTGGCCATGTGGATGGTTAAGAGTTACGCCAACCTCTTCACCGCGATTTTCAAATGGAAAGATATGTTCAACATAAGGAAGCTTTGAAAGCTCTTTTACGCGATCACGCCAAGCCTCCATAACAATTCGCATTTGCGAAAGTGGCAATGTCCCGAAGCTACCTTCGTGGTGATCGGTAAAACAGATAACTTCACAGCGACCAGCAGCTTCTGCAATTGGCGTATTCCGTCCTTGATTATCTGGCAATTCAAATTTTCCACTTGGATCTGCAAGTGAAGGAGATTTATTCTCAAAGACAACTACTTGGTAATTTGAATCTGCAATCTCACTTTGTAAGCCCGGTTTGGTTGGGCAAAGTGGACATAGCTCCTTAGGAGGTAGAAATGCGCGCGCCTGGCGATCTGGCGCCATCGCAATCCATTCATTACTTAATAAATCTAATCGAAGCTCTCCAACTTTTGGTCGACCTTCATCTTCGCGAATATCAACTGCGTTGCGAGTAACTTCGCCGAGGTCGTAATAATGAATAGCGCGCCCATCTGCCATCTTAAGATCGGTGCGAATTACACCACCGGATAGCTTCGCTGTATTCACAGCCGTACTTTACCTTCTATTAATTGCGAATCTGATTTTTACAAGTATCAACAGGCGCAGGCTTAGGTTTTGCCTTAGGTGAAGGAGTCTTTGGAAGGTCTGGGCCTTGAATAATTGTGAATGCAACTGGGATATTGGCAGTAGCGTGAACTCCGGATTCATCTTTATATTCAACTACGCCAACATAATTTCCAGCTTGCAACTTAGTTATATTTAAAGTGTAGATACCAGATGATGAACGAACTGCATCTTGAGTGCCATTCTTCATCAGAGTATCTGCTGATTTAAATGCGACAGTGCCAGTAACTACAGGGGAGTTGTCAGGTCGAATCACATTCACAACAAAGGTCGTTGTGCCATTAGTGTCACTTACAGTTTGCGATAAAAGTTGCATAGAAGTTGATTCATTTATTGGCAACATATCACTCGGCGTTGGAGCCCAAGAACCAGTTGTGAATTCAATAAATTTATTTTCATCCCCAGCAAAGACATTTAAATCGACGCGTGAACTTGGAATTCCATACTTTGAACCAATTCCGCAAGAGGTGTATTGCCAGATTTGCCAATCAGATGTGCAATTCGACTTAGTCCAAGAATGTGCATAACAGCCAACCTTCTTTAGCCCAGGTTGGTTAGTTGAAACAGCTGGATCTTTTCCATAGTTTGCAATCCAGAGAGGATATTTAGTTAATTCAGGGGAGCGAACCATCGCCTTTTCAAGAAAGGTTGGATAGGAGTAAACAAATGGTTTTCTTACAGTCTTAGCGGAAACCTCAGCCAAGAAAGTTTCAGTCCAGAGCGTTACAAATTTCTTGCTGGTAAATCGCTTGCAATTTGCAAGCGTCCCGCGCACGCAATTATTTTCAATATCTAAAGCAATCGGTAAATCTTTATCGGTATATCCACCAATACTTGCTAAGCGCCAAACAACTTTCTGTGCCTGCGCTTTTGCGTCGGCAATCAGCACATCTTTCTTTGAAGTATCAGGAAGTGTCGCGTAGTGATAGAAGCCGGTATAAATTCCAACTGCTTGAGCTGCTGCGCGATCGGCCGGCATATATTTGCGAGCTTGTGCATCTGATTTATCAATAGTGTCAGAGCCTTTAATTAAAACGAAGCGCACACCTGCGTCATACATCTTTTTAAAATCAATTGGCTTGTCATAAGGATGTTGCCATCGTGAAATGTCCATGCCATGAATTCGATTCCCAGGACCTTGAGTAACAATCTTTGAAAGATTGGCTGCGATTACATTATCTGTAACTAGGGTAAAGCAGATTGCGAGGATGAGAATTATTCGCTTCACTCCACAACCTCCAAATCCATTCCAGTTACCTTTTTAATCGAGGAGACTAGTTTTGCAGTATGTTCTGCTTTTCTAATGGATTTATAGTTGTGGTCACCGCCAAACTTTTCACTGTCGGCAAAATTTAGAGTTAACTGTGAACCAACTAACGAAACTAAGCGCGCATCAAAGTAGGCAAGCCAGGCTATGCGATCCGCATCGAGAAGGTCATCTAGGACCGCGTTCCATTGCGATTTAAGCTCTTGAAATTCCATTATTTTGAAAGTGCTACAAGTTGCGCCAAATGCACAACTTTGGTCTTTACTTTATTTCGCTTTAGCTCGCTTTTTAATTGGCGGGTGCAACCTGGATTTATAGTTACAAGATAATCCAGGTTCAACTTCTTTAACTCTTCAATTTTCGGCGCTAGTACGGCGCGACTATTCTTCTTATTTAAAAGCGCATATGTTCCAGCAGCGCCACAACAATCAGAAGCGCCAGGAACTTCAATGAAGTCTCCGAGAGTCTTCATAATTTCCCGAGGTTCTCGCCAAATTCCAAGCCCATTTCGTCCATGACAAGAATCTTGGAACCCAATTCGAGCGAGTTCACCCTTAATCTTTATTGGCTTTGGCGATTGGTTTAGTGAGCTCCAATATTCTGAGAATTCAATAACTCGCTCACGTCCAATGCTTTGCGCGATATGTGAAGCGCAACCTGCAGAAGTCGTAATGATCTTGCCGGTTAAATCTTTCCCTAGCTGCTTAGCCATATCTTTACCTTCAGACAATTCACCATTATGAGAATGGAGTGCGCCACAACAGCCCTGCTCTTTAACAATTTGCAGGGTTGGATCTAACTTTTTAAGAGCGGCTACAGCTTCAGGAGCAACTAATTGTTCAAAGCAACCCAGCATTAAATAGTTATTTGAATCGGTCTTTCGTTCCTTAATAAATAAGTTCTTAAACTTTAAGAAGCGAAGGGCAAAGTAAAGTCCTTTAACTATAAGCGGGCGCTTTGAGCCATTCCAAATTTGATCCCGCGCCTCTTCAATTAAAACTCCATACTCAACGCCAGCTGGACAAACTGGTTCGCAAGCACGACAACCTAAACAAAACTTTGTTTCGGCTTCTAAAGATTCAATTGGAAGTTGGCCATCTTGCACCGCACGCATCAAAGTTATGCGACCGCGTGGCGAAGATTCTTCCTTCTTTGTTAATAGGTAGGTAGGGCAGTGCGGTAGGCAATATCCGCATGAGATGCAACGATCAAGTTTTGATTGTGTGAAACTCAAGAGCCGAGCCTATTTGGATTGAGAATTGAATTTGGATCAAATACTTTCTTTAGATTGCGATGAACTTGCATTCCAATTTCACCAATTTGATCACGCAGGAATGGCAACTTCGCACTTCCAACTCCATGTTCACCGGTAATCGTTCCGCCAAACTCAAGGGCAAGTGCAAATATCTCCTTTAAAGCTAATTCAGTCCGATCAATTGCAGCCTTATCATCCTTATTTAAAACGATTGTTGGATGAAGGTTTCCATCACCAGCATGGCCAAAGGTACTGATACTTAAATTATGTTTATCGCTAATCGCATCAATGCGAGCAACAACTTCTGCCATTGCTGGGCGCGGAACTGAGATA
>CAYPMF010000076.1:0-5320 GCA_964411805.1 uncultured Actinomycetes bacterium
TATGGAAGTAATCATGTTCAACTTCAAGTTGCACTAGATGAACACGCACAAAGAGTTGTAGTTTCGGTTGCCATAGATAATTTAGGAAAAGGTGCCGCCGGGCAAGCTATTCAAAATGCCAATCTAATGTGTGGCTTTCCGGAAAATACTGGACTAGCTCAAGTTGGATTGAAATGATAGTTATCAAATATGGTGGTCACGCGCTTCCAAGAGATGGTGCAGCCGACCCTTCACTTTCATTAATTGCTAAGGAATTTAAAAAAGGTAGGAAATTCGTTCTTGTACACGGTGGTGGTCCGCAGATAAATTCAGAACTCGCACTCCATGGCATAAAACCTGAAATGGTAAATGGACTTCGTAAAACAACCCCACAAGTTCTCTCTGTTGTTCAGAAGGTCTTGTCAGGAGATGTACTCAGAAATATCGTTAATCAACTTATTGCCCTTGGAGTTAATGCCGTAGGCCTATCTAGTGGTGATGGGTCGCTTATTCGGGCTACTCAATTGGAAGGCGAACTCGGTTTAGTTGGCGAAATTTCCACTGTTGACCCAGCAATTTTAAAAGAACTCATTGATTCAGGTTATTTACCAGTTATCTCTCCAATTGGAGTTTCGAAAGAAGGCCAAGCCTTAAATCTAAATGCAGATCTTGTCGCGGGAGAGATAGGTGGATCTCTCGTTGCAGAAAAGGTTCTTTTCATGACGGATGTTGAAGGAGTATTTCAAGATTGGCCAGATAAATCTTCATTAATCGAAGAGATAAAGCTTAGTGAGTTGATTTCAATTGCGGAAAGTTTTTCAGATGGTATGGCACCTAAGGTTAAAGCTTTGATAACTGCTGTTGAGAAAGGCGCTCAAAAAGCATACGTGTTTGATGGAAGAAGTGCTGAGAATTTAAATTTGGCAATTCATGGTGAAATCGGAACGAGAGTTTCAAAATGAGCAATTCTCAAGCAGTTATTGAATGGAGCAAAAGCCTTCAGTCCAATTATGGAACTCCACAAATTCAATTGGTGCATGGGTCTGGATGTGAAGTTTGGGATAGTGAAGGATCGCGCTACCTAGATTTCTTAGGGGGGATTGCCACAAATATTCTCGGTCACGCGCATCCTAAGATTGTTTCGGCAGTATCTTCACAAGTTTCTTCTCTCAATCATGTTTCTAATTTTTATGCCCATCCACAGGTGTTAACACTCGCTAAAAATATTCAAAGGTTAGTAGGAGATGAAAGCGCTAAAAGTTTCTTTTGCAATTCTGGTGCCGAAGCAAATGAAGCAGCTTTTAAATTGAGTAGGTTAACTGGTAGGAGAGAAATAATTTCCTTTGGTGGCGGATTTCATGGGAGAACTATGGGTGCCCTTTCAATGACGGGACAAGCTGATAAACGCGAGCCATTTAAACCATTGTTGAAAAAAGTTCATTTCGCGGAATTTAATAACCTCAAGAGCGTTCGGAAATTGATTTCTAAAAAGACCGCGATGGTAATAGTGGAACCAATTCAAGGAGAACGTGGCGTGATTCCTTCGAATTTAGGATTTCTATCGGGGTTACGAGAGATGACGTCAGATTATGGCGCGTTATTAGCAATTGATGCCGTACAAACCGGAATGGGCCGAACTGGACAATGGTTTGGTTATGAGCATGAAAAAATCAAACCGGATGTAATCACTCTTGCAAAAGGACTTGGTGGCGGATTGCCAATTGGAGCGATGGTTGCCTTAGGTAAGGCTGGAATGTTATTTCAACCTGGCTCTCACGGTTCTACCTTTGGGGGTAATCCAATTGCGGCGGCAAGTGCAAATGCAACAATTTCGGTTATTGAAGCCGAAAATCTCCTTTCAAGAAATTTTATGAAGGGTGAATGGTTGAAGCAGGCCTTAAATGAGATTGAAGGAGTTCAGGAAGTAAGAGGATCGGGTTTACTTCTCGGAATCGTGCTTAAAAATGAAATCTCGAAAGAGTTACATCAAAAACTGCTGGATAAGAAAATATTAGTTAATGCACCAACGAACAATGTGATTCGAATTGCTCCTGCTTATGTAGTTACAGATGATCAGATCGAGGAATTCATCGGTGTTTTCAAGGAGGTTATTGCAGAATGAATGTAAAAACTTCAATTAGCAGTACGGCCAGACAGTCTTTAATCGCCAATTTAATTAAGGCTGGAGGAGTTGAATCACATGCGCACCTCATTAAATTGCTAGCCAAAGAAGGCGTGAAAGTAACCCAAGCAACTGTTTCACGCGACCTAGAAGAATTGCGAGCTATTAGAGTGCGCAATGCTGTCGGAGTTTTGCAATATCAACTTCCGGAATCTTTTAATTCCCCGTCGACTGGTTCAAAGAATTTGATTCTAAGCGCAACAGCCTCTGGAAATTTGGTTGTAATTAAGACACCTTCAGGAGGTGCTCAGTTATTAGCCTCGGCAATAGATAGAAGTGGGCTGGACGGTGCCGTGAAAAATGCCATTGGCACAATTGCGGGAGATGACACTGTCTTGGTTGTATCTAAGAGTGCGAATGGTGGTTCGGAATTAGCTACAGCAATTATTAAATATGCGAAGAAGGGGAGATAAAGATGGCGTTATGGGGAGGAAGATTTTCAACAGGTCCAGAAGAGAGTATGGCAAAGTTATCTCGTAGCGTTGATTTTGATTGGCGTTTAGCAAAATATGATGTGAGAGTTAACTTGGCGCATCTTTCTGGGTTGGTTGCAAATGGCATTGTGTCGAAAGGTAATGGTGAGGTAATAAGGGCTGGACTCAAGGCGCTTTATGTTGAGATTGAAAATGGAAAATTTTCATTTGATTCGCAAGATGAAGATGTGCACGCGGCAATAGAGCGTGGACTTGTTGCCAAGATAGGCGCTATTGGTGGGTCCATTAGAGCAGGACGTTCTCGTAACGATTTAGTTGTTACTGACTTTAAGCTTTATTTAATTGATCACCTTCTCGAAGTGGGAGAGCAAATTACATCTTTGATAGAGACGATAAATGTTCAAGCCAAGCGTTGTGTGGGTGTTTATGCTCCGGGATTCACACATTTACAACACGCACAACCGATTTCATTTGGACATGAGTTAGCAAAACATTCGAGCTCCTTTAATAGAGATCTTTCAAGAATTTCCGATTGGTTAGATAGAAACTCTCTGTCACCTTTCGGCGCTGGCGCGCTTGCCGGATCTCCATTGCAACCAAAACCAGAAGCGACCGCAACAGAGTTAGGCTTCGAAGCAGTAATAGAAAATTCAATAGATGCAGTTAGCGATCGAGATTTCGTAGCGGAAGCTCTCTTCATATTGGCTACTGTTGGTATTCATCTTTCAAGAATTGGAGAAGAGTTCACAATCTGGAATTCGACTGAATTTGGATGGGTAACTTTAGATGATCGCTTTTCTACCGGTTCTTCAATCATGCCGCAAAAGAAGAATCCGGATGTTGCAGAATTGGCAAGAGGGAAAGCCGGAAGATTGGTTGGCAACCTAACGGCGATGTTAACAACAATGAAGGGTCTAGCCTTTGCTTACAATCGTGATTTACAAGAGGATAAGGAACCAGTCTTTGATTCAATTGAAACCCTATTGGTTCTCTTGCCAGCAATTACAGGGATGATTCAGACTTCAACATTTAATTCTAAAAAGATTTCATCTGGCGTACTTGAAGGATTCTCCCTAGCTACGGAAGTTGCGGATTTTCTTGCAATAATGGGAGTTCCGTTCTCTGAGGCTCACGAAGTTTCTGGTCACGCAGTTAAGTATTGCGAGAAGAATGGAAAGAAACTTGAGGAGTTAACGGCAGCCGAATTAATTGAAATAGATTCCAGACTCACAGATGATTTACGTGAGAAATTGAGCGCCGCTGGAGCTGTGAACTCTAGAACATCTGCTCTTGGTACTTCTGAATCTAGCGTCAAAGAGCAGATTGCAAATTCAGATACACAAGTGGCGGATGCAAAACGTTGGATTTCCAACGCTCGCAAAGAGTTTTCCGGCATGATGTCCCTATGACTTCAAAGTTAATTGAGGAGCTTGAATGGCGTGGGTTAATTGCCCAAACCACTGATCGCAAGGCGCTCCTGGATGATTTGAACGCTGGCCCTGTTACCTTCTATGTGGGATTTGATCCGACAGCGCCCAGTCTGCATGTAGGAAATCTAGTAATTATTTTAGCGATGCGCCGCTTTCAATTAGCAGGACATAATCCAATTGCGCTCGTAGGTGGGGCAACAGGTTTGGTGGGCGATCCTTCTGGGCGAAATGAAGAGCGCTCACTTAATGATGAAAGCATTGTAGAAGATTGGGTTGCGCGAATTAGAAAGCAGTTACAATCTTTTTTGAAATTTGATGGCCCTAATGCGGCAAAGATGGCCAATAATCTTGATTGGACTAAACCTTACAGCGCCTTGCAATTCTTACGTGATATTGGAAAACATTTTTCGGTAAATCAGATGCTTGCAAAAGATTCAGTATCCGCAAGACTTGAAGCGGGCGGGATTAGTTACACAGAATTTTCCTATCAAGTCCTGCAAGCTTTGGACTACTTAGAGCTTTATAAATCTTACAATTGTAAATTGCAGTTGGGTGGCAGCGATCAATGGGGCAATATCGTTGCAGGTTTAGATTTGATTCGTAAGGTAGAAGGCGGATCTGGCCATGCTTTCACTATTCCATTGATGGCAAAAGCCGATGGATCTAAATTCGGCAAGACCGCAGCAGGAGCGATTTGGTTAGATCCAGAAATGACTTCGCCATACGCTTTCTTTCAATTCTGGATAAATAGCGATGATGCAGATGTGGAGAAATTTTTAAAAACATTTTCTTTCAAATCGAAGTCTGAATTAGAGAGTTTGATAGCTGCACATAAAGAAAATCCCGGAAAACGCGAAGCTCACCGTTCTCTTGCGAGAGAGTTAACGACATTAGTTCACGGTGAAGCTGCGGCTAAAAGTGCAGAATTAGCGGCAGGTGCAATGTTTGGCCAAGGAGAATTGCGCGATATTGATGAGACAACTTTGATCGCTGTTATTAGCCAATTGCCAACAGTTAAAATTAAAAAGGGCGATGCGATACCTACTTGGGTTGATTTGATTAGCGAAAGTGGTGTAGCAAAATCAAAATCTGATGCAAGGCGCGTAGTAAAAGATGGTGGCGCATATTTAAATAATGAAAAAATACCCAGCGAAGATTTTGCGCCAACCAATAAAGATTTACTACATGGTCGTTTTTTAATATTGCGTAAAGGTAAAAGAGATCTAGCGGCGGTCGAGCTGATTTAAGCCTTACCCTGAGTAACCCTCAATTTGACCCCTCCCGAGGGGGCGGGT
>CAYPMF010000077.1:0-5259 GCA_964411805.1 uncultured Actinomycetes bacterium
ATTTCATCGGTCCAACCAGTAGAGCCCGGTTCGATTGCTATAAAGAGCTTAAGTCTGGCTATCTTCTCTTTTTCGATTACCTGCATGATTGCGCAGGCTATGGGTTAATCTTTTTAAAGTATGGAATTTATGAAATATCTGTGGAAATTATCTATTTGTTAATAATTGCCGCGATATTTGCAAAGGATCTACGGTGGATTTCAGTTACGCCAAGTTCTTCAATGGCAGCAGTGTGTTTTGCGGTTATATACCCTTTGTGACCGGCAAGTCCATATCCGGGATATTTGCTATCTAATTCAACCATAATGTGATCTCGATAAACCTTTGCAAGTATTGAAGCAGCGCCCACAGTTATTGATACTTGATCGCCCTTCCAAACAGCGAGTGTTGGAGCCGCTAAACCTTCGATTTCATAACCATCTGTCAGAACATAATCTGGTGCAATATCAAGCGCATTTACCGCTCGACGCATCCCTTCGAGATTGCACTTGTGTAAACCTTTTGAATCAATTTCACTTGGCGAAATTTCAATTATTGAATATGAAACCGCTTCACGTTTGATTGCTTCAAATAGGCTCTCGCGCTTTATCTCAGTGAGTTCCTTAGAGTCTGCAATTCCTTCAAGTGAATTATGAAGTGGAAATTTTAGAATTACGGATGCAACAACAAGCGGTCCAGCGCACGGTCCACGACCCGCTTCATCACAACCAGCTATCTTTGTAATGCCAGATGCAAGAAGCGTCTGTTCAATCATTTATTTAACAGCGGGAACTTTCGCTAATTCCGCACCCTTTGGTAAAAACGCCAGATGGTTAAATGGCCAAATAACGAATTGGGCTCTTCCTACAACGGAAGTTAGCGGAACCATTCCGTGATTTTTATCTTGCATATGAAAACGTGAATCTGCGCTTGCTCCGCGATGATCTCCCATTACCCAGATAAATCCCTTTGGAACAGTTACATCAAAATTGTTATCACTTGGTTTGTTGCCAGCATAGATATATGGCTCATGAATTGAGATTCCATTTACTTGAAGGAATCCAGATTTATCACAGCAAACAACGTGGTCGCCGCCCACTCCAATTGTGCGCTTAATTAAATATTGCTTAGCTGGATCTGGAAGGACGCCTGCCCATTCCAAACCGCTCTTAACTTTTCCAATTGGTGAGTTGTCCTTCTTTATTTGAGCCTCACCCAGCCAATTTGCGGGATCGCGGAATACGACAACTTCGCCACGTTGAATCTCGCTAAAGAAAGTTGCAAATTTATTAACTGCAATTCGATCGCCAACCTTGAGCGTGTTCTCCATTGAACCAGATGGAATAAAGAAGAAATGAAATAAGAAGGTCTTAACAAGAACAGAGACTATTAACGCAGAAATTACAATTACAGGAATTTCGCGAAGGAGCGAACCCTTCTTAAACACGAGTTAAGAAATTACGCTTCTGGTGTTTGCTCTGCAGCAGTCTCTTCAACTGCAGCAGGTGTTTCTTCTACAACAGCTTCAGCAACTGGAGCTTCAACCTTTGCAGGAGCTTCTACCTTAGCTTCAACTACAGGAGTTTCTGTAACGATGATTTCTCCATCAGCGCCACGACGTTCCTTAATCTTTGATGCCTTACCGCGAAGGTCGCGTAGGTAGTAAAGCTTTGCGCGGCGAACATCTCCATGGCGAAGTACTTCGTACTTCTCGATAACTGGAGTGTGTACTGGGAAAGTACGTTCTACGCCAACGCCATATGAAAGCTTGCGAATTGTGAAAGTCTCGCGAATTCCAGAACCAGAACGTGCAATTACAACGCCTTGGAAAGTCTGGATACGGCTCTTATTACCTTCAATAACGCGAACGTGAATCTTTAACTCATCGCCAGCACGGAAGGCTGGGACATCTTTGCGAAGTGATGCAGCATCAACTGCGTCTAACACGTTCATTCGTATTTCCTAACTAATCTAAAATCATTTAGGCACTTTTCGCGCCTTCAACATCGAGAGCCGTATTTTGCCACAGGCTCCCCTCACCCACCAATTCGGGCTAATTCAGGGGGCAATTACCCAACTTCCGCGCTCAAAAGGGCGTGGAGCGCCGGATTGGCAATAATCGTCATCTCTTTTCCAGCTGGCTGACCGTTTCGACCTGTCATTAAAGCGCCCGCTTCAGTTGCGATTAATCCGCCAGCTGCATAATCCCATTCATTTAAACCATATTCATAGAAACCATCAAGAATTCCTGATGCAACATAACAGAGATCAACGCCTGCGCAGCCAAGTCTTCTTACATCTCTAATCTTTGGAATTAAACGAGAGAGCAACTCTGCCTGTTCAACACGCTTAGCTCGATCATAAGAAAAACCTGTAGCTATTAGTGCGCCTTCTAAATTTGCCACGCTAGATGTTTTGATCGGTTTTCCACTTGAGAATGCCCCGCCACCTTTTCTGGCATACCAAAATCCATTTACAGATGGCGCAACTACTACTCCTACTTGAACGCCATCGCTATCTTTCGCTGCAATACAAATATTCCAACCAGGCATGTTGTAGAGATAATTAACAGTTCCATCAAGTGGATCTATTACCCAAGTAACGCCAGATTTACTTGGAACATTAGTTCCCTCTTCACCTATAAAACCGTCATCGGGCCGCTTGCTAAGAATTTTTGAAAGAATTAAAGCTTCACTTGCCTTATCCATTTGCGTAGCGAAATCAATTGCACTGCTCTTTATGCTCAATTCAAAATCATCAGGGCGGTTACTTAAAAGCTCGCCAGCCTCCCTGCCAACTGCCTTAGCTAAATCTAAAAGCTCGTTTTGGAGTGAAATATCCATATTCTTATCTAACCACGTTTAAATTGATGAGCCCTTCACCGCTTTTTACACCTCGCTGTGGCATTGTTTGCCCCATGGCCGAGGAACGCGATCTCCGCTTAGTCGGAAAATCAGAGGATGGCGCCCATCTTGAATTAACTGATCAAGATGGCAATACCTACTCTCTTCGCATAAGTGACAATTTGAAATCAACAATAAACGCTCCACGGCTCTCTTCAGTAGCTCCAGTAGATGATCGTCCAAGTTATACAGTTAAAGATATTCAAAACCGCCTTCGCTCGGGTGAGTCGATGGACTCAATCGCAAGAACAACTGATTGGCCATTGGAGAAAATCGATAAATTTGCTGGTCCGATTTTGCAAGAGCGTGCATACATAATTGAAACAGCGCTTAAAACTAGAATTTACAAAGATCAAAGTTCGCCACCATTGGGCGAAATCACCTCAAGCCAACTTGCAGAACATGGTGCAAATCTTGAAGAGGTTGAATGGAATACTTACCGGAATATTGACGGCAGTTGGAATTTAGTTGTGCAATATCCGACTCGAAATGGCGTTGATCAAGCAAATTGGAACTTTGATTTAACAAATCGCGTGCTCGACCCAGTTGATGATGCCGCAAGCTGGTTAATTGGCGAAAACAAGCCTGAGCGAGCAGCTACACCAAGCCATGGCTTTGTTGCACCGACTGAAGCTCCTCGACTTGTAGCAGTGAAAGAATCAATTCACATTAAAGAGACTGTGATTGAAGATGATGAAATAGTTGAAGAACTTTCATTTGATTTTGAAGAAGAAAGTACTCCCAAGAGTGATGGCGTAACTTCTAGGCCAAAGCTGCCATCCTGGGATGACATCATGTTTGGCTCCAGTAATGGTTCCAGTAATAACACTAGTAAGCCAACAGAGGAATAACTCTTTCTATATCTGTCAGGCCGCCATGATGGCCAACCATTCCAGCTTCTTGCTTAACTCTTTCTGGATCAACCAATATCATCTCGCCCTTTGCAATTACCAATAGGTCTCCGATGCGCTCATTACTATCGACAGTTACTTCGTTTCCGAACAAACCTTCCTTTATAGCTTCTTCTTTAGTTAATACTGTTGCTCGCTCACCTAAGAACTCTTCGTAACGAGATTTCACATCCAAAAGGGAGCCTGGTTTTAAATATAGATGGCGCGCACGAGGCTCACCGCCATATAAAAGTACATCTTTATCGAGCACATTATCTTGCCCGAAAACTATCTTCTCGGTTGCATTAACCATTCCGTGATCTGCACTTACCCAAATCCGTGTTCCTTTTGGTAAACGCTCTTTTAATGAAGTTATTAGTTCGGCAACCGTCGTAAGGGCGGTATGCCATTTTTCACTCCCCACGCCATCTTCGTGGCCCGCGACATCTAAATGATTTATATATACATAAGTAAAAGAGTTTGGCTTTGAAAGAGAGTTTGCCGCGCTATCTACAATCTCGCTGATTTGGTTGGCGCCAATATATTGCGCTCCGCGTAGGGCAGCTCTTGTAAATCCAGTTCCCTCATATCGTTTAGCTGAAACTTGAGAAACGTTTATTCCTTGTGCTTCAGCTCGTTCAAAGAGCGTTGGAACTTTCTGCCAAATTATTGGATCAACTCGCTCATCCCATTTCAAAGCATTTAGCAATCGGCCCGGTTCACCACTTCGTGGAACGCGAACCGTGTATCCCAACATTCCATGAATACCTGGAAGTACCCCAGTTCCAAGGGAAGTTAAATTAACGGTTGTAGTAGTTGGAAAGTGCGAATTAAGATTTTGATTTATTGAGCTCTGTGAAAATATCGAGTGGCTCTTTCCAAACTCAGCCAGCGATTGCGCTCCCATCCCATCAATAAGAACTAAACACTCGCGCAATTCTGGAGATGTACCGATTCCTAATTCATCTTGCGCGCCAACTACTCCAAGCGATGCGAAGATTGAATTAGAAAGTGATGCAAGGGTGCCTGTTTTCACAGACGCACCCTACGCGCCTAACCGATGAGAGCGCTTCTTCAAGGCAAGATATTCCCCTATGGCACGCACAACTAAGACAGCTGCACCAAAGGCTGGCGAGAATCCAGGAAAGATCATCGATATCGATGTATCAAAAGAACTTTCAGAATCATTCCTTGAATATGCCTACTCTGTAATTTATTCACGCGCCCTTCCTGATGCGCGAGATGGTTTAAAACCTGTACAACGCAGAATTCTTCACCAGATGAATGAGATGGGTCTACGTCCAGATAAGGGACACGGTCAGTGCGCACGTGCAGTTGGTGAAGTTATGGGTAAGTTGCATCCACACGGTGATGGCGCAATTTACGATGCGATGGTTCGCATGGCGCAAGGTTTTTCTATGCGTCTGCCATTTGTTGATGGCCATGGAAATTTTGGCTCACTTGACGCAGGTCCGGCCGCGATGCGT
>CAYPMF010000078.1:0-5220 GCA_964411805.1 uncultured Actinomycetes bacterium
CTACGACGTGAAATTAAAGAAATGAAAGTTGCTCGCGACACTAAGCGCCAAGAGCGTAAGAGAAATAACATTCCATCGGTTGCGATTGCTGGCTATACAAATGCAGGAAAATCATCACTTTTAAATAGGCTAACAAATGCAGATGTATTAGTAGAGAACGCTCTCTTCGCTACTTTGGATCCAACAGTTCGAAAGTCCACCACAAGTGAAGGTCGCATTTATACATTGGTGGACACCGTTGGATTTGTGCGCCACCTACCTCATCAATTAGTTGAAGCTTTTAAATCAACGCTGGAAGAGGTTGCCGATGCAGATGTAATCGTCCATGTCGTCGATGGCTCACATCCGGATCCACATGAGCAAATTCGCTCCGTTCGGGAAGTTATCCGAGAAATTGGCGCATCTGAAGTAATGGAGATTATTGCGCTAAATAAATCAGATGTTGCGCCACAAGAGACAATGATGCAACTTCTTCGCGAAGAATCGAATAGCTATGCAATCTCCACTAGAACTGGCTTTGGAATTGAAACACTTCTGGCGGCAATTGAAGATGCCCTACCTCACCCAAATATTGAAATCGAAGCAGTAATTCCTTTTAGCCGTGGTGATTTAGTTTCTGCAATCCATGAGCGGGGGGAAGTTATCTCTGAAGAGTACTTACCTGAAGGAACTGCAATTAGAGCACGAGTTGACGGATCATTAGCAAAACGAATCGAAGCGTTAAATGTCTGAAGTTATTTCATTAAGGAACGCGCTGGCTGAGATAGCAAAGCTAGAAAATGAGATTAGAAAGGGAGGGGTAGTTGTCCTTCCGGCTGAAGGTAGTTACTTATATGTCTGCGATAGTTTTAATGCAAATGCAGTAAAGCGATTACATGAGTTACGTGGTGATGAAGCGGGAGTTGCAACAAGCGTTGCTATTGGTAGCCCTGCAACTCTAACTGGAATCTCTGCAAACTTAACTGCTGAGTTGCAAAGCCTTGCCGATAAACATTGGCCAGGATTACTTACTCTTTATATACAACCTAACTCAGCGCTTGCATGGGATTTGGGGGATGGTGGAACGCTTGGAGAATTTGCAGTTCGAATTCCAGATTCCGAACTTTTAATTGCTCTTGCAAAAAATATTGGACCGCTCGCTATCTCTTCGGCCGCACTTGCGGGAAAGGGTGCGGCGAGGAGTTTGGATGAAGTAAGCGCACTTCTTGGCGAAATAAATTTCTATGTGGATGGTGGCGAACTTTCAGAATCTCCACTCTCAACCGTGGTACGGTCGAAAGTTATTGGGCTTAGCGAGTTGGAAGTGGTGCGAGTAGGGGCTATCTCACTTGAGGAGTTGCAAGCCACGATTCCTGAAATATCTTTAGCTACGCCTTCTTAGGTAATAGGCTAACGGCATGTCAGAAACTTATTACGGTCCAGATTTCAGCCAACTTCAAAATGAAGATCCAGAAGTTGCATCAGTTCTCTTAAGTGAGATGGAACGTCTGCGCACCGGTCTGCAATTAATTGCCAGCGAAAACTTCACTTCACCCGCCGTATTGGCAGCAATGGGCTCAACACTTTCAAATAAATATGCTGAAGGTTATCCAGGGAAGCGTTACTACGGTGGTTGTGAAGAGGTAGATAAAGTTGAAATTCTTGGAATCGAAAGAGCTAAGGCGCTCTTTGGAGCTGAACATGCAAACTTGCAACCTCATTCAGGTGCCAGTGCAAACGTTGCTGTTTATCAAGCATTTACTAAACCAGGTGACACAGTCATGGCTATGTCACTTCCACATGGTGGCCACTTAACTCATGGCTCAAAAGTTAACTTCTCTGGACAATGGTTCAACATAGTTTCGTATGGCGTTCGGCAAGATAATGAGTTAATTGATTACGATGAATTGCGAGATCTCGCTCGTGCAAATAAACCAAAGATGATTTGTACAGGTGCAACCGCATATCCAAGTTTGATTGATTTTAAAACTGTTCGTGAAATTTGTGATGAAGTTGGTGCAATCATGTGGGTGGATGCTGCTCACTTCATTGGGCTAGTAGCAGGAAAGGCGATTCCATCTCCAGTTCCATATGCAGATGTTGTTTCATTTACAACCCACAAAGTATTACGCGGCCCACGTGGCGGAATGATTGTTTCGAAGGCGGAACATGCTGCTGCAATTGATAAAGCAGTGTTCCCAGGCATGCAAGGTGGCCCTGTAATGAGTTCAGTTGCTGCAAAAGCAGTAGCACTTCGCGAATGCGCAACTCCGGAATATCAAAGCTATGCAAAGCAAGTTATTACCAATGCCAAAGCGCTAGCTGCCGGCTTAGTCGAAGAGGGAATGCGTGCCGTATCAGGTGGTACTGAAACACATCTTGCACTTATCGATATTCGCGCAACCGGCGTTAATGGCAAAGTTGCAGATGAGCGATGCGGAAATTCTGGAATAACACTTAATAAAAATTCAATTCCTTATGATCCTGAGAAGCCAGCTATTTCAAGCGGTATTCGCGTCGGAACAGCTGCGACAACTACTCAGGGAATGAAAGAGGGAGAGATGCGCCAAATTGCATCGCTCATTTCACGCGCTATTAAAGATGGCGATGATGCTTCGACGGCAAGCGCAATTAAGAGTGAGGTCAAGGCTCTTACTGCGAAATTCCCAATCTATAACGGATAATTTAATAAAAAGTGCGCGAGTATCTATTAACGATTTCGTTGGCAGCAATTCTTGCCTTTTTAATAACTCCATTTATTAAAAAATTAGCCTTAAACACTGGCGCATATTTAAATTTGCGTTCGCGCGATATGCACAAAGAGATCACTCCAAGATGGGGTGGAATTGCAATGTGGCTATCGATGGCAATTACGTTTCTAGTCGTAAGCCATCTGCCTCTAGTTGGTAAATCATTTGGTCGCGAAGCTAGCGGAATATTCTTAGCGGGTACTTTCATAATGGTGCTTGGCGCCCTTGATGATCTCTATGATCTTGATTCAATAACAAAGTTTGCCGGACAAGCTTTAGCAGGAGGAATTCTCTTACTACATGGAGTCCAAATCCTCTGGCTTCCAATCAACGGGATTTATCTACTCCCACCTAATATTGGTCAGGTATTAACTATCTTCTTTGTAATGGTTGTTATTAACGCAGTTAATTTCGTGGATGGTTTAGATGGACTCGCCACCGGAATTGTTGGAATTTCAGCAGCCTCATTCTTCGCCTTTTCTTATCTATTAGCGGTTGTTAATGGATTTAGTCGCGCAGGCGCACCTTCATTAATCACTGCAATTGTTTTAGGTATGTGCCTTGGATTCTTGCCGCACAACTACCACCCAGCCAGAATTTTTATGGGGGATTCAGGTGCTATGTTGCTTGGTCTTCTTTTATCTGCATCTGCAATTACATTGACTGGGCAGATAGATATAAATGCAATTACTGGTTCAGAAACAACTACGCTCCTTCCACTTTTACTTCCATTCGCAGTTCTTGCAATCCCGTTACTTGATTTAGGGCTAGCGATTATTCGAAGAGTTCGTGCTGGTCGTTCACCATTTGCCGCAGATAGCGAACACTTGCATCACAAACTTCTATCTATGGGACATTCACATAGACGCACAGCCATCATTCTCTACACGCTGACAGCTGCATTTGCAGTTCCAGCAGTTGTTGCTGCTTTTGCGCCAATCTGGATTGCGCTATTAATTGGTGCAGCAATTTTGCTGCTCTCGCTCTATCTACTTAAGGATCACGCGCCTTGGCGAGAACGTGAGAAGGAGTTAATAAGTTGAATAATCAGAAAGTATTTCGCTCAGCGCTTATTCCATCGATAATAGTTGGACTAATACTTATAGGAGTGCTTTCAAAGATTCGCCATACCGCAGGTTTTTGGGGTTCAACCCTTGGCGTCGCCACCGTCATTATTTTTTTCTCAGTGCATTTAATCGTTTCTAAAATATCTAAAGATTTAGAGCCAATTGCAGTAATGGCGCTGGCGATGTTCTCTTACTTTGCAAAGGTTGCTTTAATGGGCGCATTCTTAGTTATTGTTACTAAGACCACCTCACCTGAGTCTGTGGACCGTCCAGCTTTTGCAACAGCCGCGCTCAGTGTTACAGTGATATGGCTTGCGGCGGAGATTAGAGCTTTCCTCAAATCAAAACCTCAACTACCGTTACCCAAGATTAATTAAATTTAGAAAGTTAAGGAGAAGTTAGATGGCGAAAATAAATGAAGAGGGCGCTCTCTGGTCCATCTTTGGTTATCTAATCTCTGGTCTTCTAATTTGGGGCGGCATCGGTTACTTCTTAGATAAGTGGCTTGCGCCATCCCACCATTACTTTGCCCTAGGCGGTTTGATCCTGGGCGCTGGAGCCTCTATCTACTTGGTCTGGCTCCGATACGGGCGCGACTAACCCACCCCACATCTAGCCGAAAGTTCTCCTGTCCAATTTTGGAGAAGTGCGCTCCTACTTATAGGGTGACGCCACTTCCTCAGTAACTTAAGTTTTTGGACTTTTTTAAGGAGTTTTAAGTGGCCCTCTTCCATATGGAAGGAACAGGTGGTGGATTCGTTCCACCAAGTACAGCCGACTTTAATTTACCTCCAGTCTTTGGAAATAGTGAGTACACAACAAAACCTATTTTGATGGTTTTCTTCTCAGTTTTCTTAATTTCAATTTTCTTCATTATCTCTTCACGTAAAGCTTCTGTTGTTCCGGGCAAACTTCAATTTGCTGGTGAATCAATTTATGGATTTGTGCGCGATGGGTTGGCTAAAGAAATCATTGGCCACGAATTTATGCGCTTCGTGCCACTTCTATTCTCACTCTTTACTTTTATTCTCACAAATAACATCTTCGGAATTGTTCCATTCTTGCAATTCCCAACAATGTCGCATGTGGCCTTTCCATATGTCCTTGCAATGTTCCCATTCTTTGTTTTCCACTGGGTTGGTATTCGCCATCATGGATTAGGTAAGTACCTAAAAGCAATCGCCTTTATGCCAGGCGTTCCAAAGTTTGCCTATGTATTACTTACCCCAATTGAAATTGCAACTTATTTCATCACACGTCCGCTAACACTTTCATTGCGTCTATTCGCAAATATGTTTGCTGGCCACTTACTACTTTTGGTCTTCATCATGGGTGGAGATCATTTAATTCGCGGCGTAATCGGCCTTAAGTTGGTTGCACCGTTCTCGTTTGTATTGGCAATCGTCATGACATTCTTTGAATTC
>CAYPMF010000079.1:0-5000 GCA_964411805.1 uncultured Actinomycetes bacterium
GCTGGCGCAATCGTCTCTGGCTCTTCTGGCACAGCAGCAGCAAAGCAGACAGCTCTCGAAGCAGTGGGAGTTAAAGTCGGAAAGACTCCAAGTGAAGCTGCGCAAATTATGCGCAAGATTTTAAAAGGCTAGCTAAATGCTCAGTCGCGTACTGCTTGTAACTTTTCAACAAGCGTTACGCAGCATAGTTTTATCGCTACTCCCAATCACAACTATTTCATTAATTGGTTGGGCGCTAGCAGGGAGTCAGACTGGAAATACTTCTGATCCACTGCGCGCTTCTATCTGGTTCTGGTTAGCATCTCACTTAATTCCATTTCAATTAAAACTGGCACCAGCATTTATCTCTACCTTTTTTAATTATCTTCCAATTGCAGCAATTATTCTGCCTATTTCAACTCTGCGAACCTCTTTTAAAAAGGCAAGTATTGAATTAAATAATCCAAGAGCGGCACGCGCATTTCTAACGCTTTGGTATGGATTGCTTATAACTCTCGCCTCACTTGCAATGCAGACTGAGACGGTGAAGCCAGTTATTTATTTAGCTCCAATATATGCAGGTTCGCTAGCGCTTATCTCAACCGTTAATTTAAATTCTGATTTTTTCAAACCTTTTCGCTATTTTGGTTATCTAATTGGCGCTTTATTTGGGTTAATACTTTTACTCATTACATTTAATCTAATCACCAACTTTTCAACCGTAAAGTCACTTACTTCAGTTATAGAACCGGGATGGGTCGGGGGTTTCTTACTCGTCTTCTTGCAAATAGTTTATCTACCGAATCTAGCGGTGGCAGCACTTTCATATTTATCTGGATTGGGATTCTCAATTGGCACTGGAACTTTGGTAACGCCGCTAACCTTCAAATTAAGTGGGATTCCAGCGATCCCAATTCTCGCTGCACTTCCGAGTGGGGTTAATAAATTTAATTTAATTTTTATCGCTATTCCCATTTTATTTATCTTATTAAATCAAATACGAGCCACTCGTGGCCTACAGTCGCTTGGTGTTAGGTTGAGGAATATATTGGCTAGCATCTGGTTATTTATTCCACTTGCTTTAATTCTTGGCTATCAAAGTGGTGGTACTTTCATAACCAAAACACTTAGCCACTTTGGCGCTGCTTGGTGGAGTTTGGTTTCGATACTTTTAATCGGTCAATTTATTGTGACTTTATTATTTTTACTTGCACCATATGGTATTAAGAGATTGATTGCTAGATAAGAATGTTTAAATTACGAATAGTTTTATTAGCTTCCGGTTCTGGGACGCTTGCGCAAGCAATATTTGATGCTAATTTGAATTTAGAGATACTTGCACTCATTTCGGATAAAGATTCTGAGGCGCTTAAGCGTGCAGAGCGTGTTGGCATTAAAGCTATTTACTTACCAGTTACGGAGCCACGAAGCGATTGGGATAAGAAATTATTAAATGTAGTAGATACGTTAAATCCAGATCTAGTAGTAAGCGTTGGATTTATGAGAATCCTTGGTCGAGAATTTGTTGAAAAATTTAGAACTATAAATACCCATCCGGCCCTCTTGCCAAATTTCCCTGGCGCCCATGCCGTCAGAGATGCAATTGCTGCAGGCGCAAGCGAGACTGGTACGACAGTGCATTGGGTTGATGAAGGCGTGGATACTGGAGCCGTAATTGAGCAGCGAATAGTCGCTATAGAAGCTGGCGATACGGAGGATTCACTCCATGAACGCATTAAGATTAAGGAACGAGAACTCATTGTTGAGACGCTGCAAAAATTTATCGATAGTGGAGCCAAGTAGTGGAACGCAAAAAAATTCGCCGTGCACTGCTGAGCGTTTATGACAAGACCGGATTAATTGAATTAGGTAAATTTCTTTCAGAAAATGGCGTCGAGATTCTCTCAACTGGCTCAACTGCGCAGAAACTTATTGATGCAGGTATAAAAGTAACTCCAGTTGAAAGTTACACAGGTTCACCAGAAATGTTAGATGGTCGAGTAAAGACGCTTCATCCAAGAATTCATGGCGGCATCTTGGCCGATCAGAGCAATCAAGATCATTTAGAACAACTCAAGAGCCACAATATTGATCCATTTGATCTGCTAGTTATAAATCTCTATCCATTCAATGAGACAGTTGCAAGTGGCGCTCAATATGAAGAGTGCATCGAACAAATTGATATCGGTGGACCGAGTATGTTGAGAGGTGCTGCTAAGAACCATAAATCAGTTGCAGTGGTAAGTAGCCCGGCACAGTATGAAGAATTAAAGAGCGCAATTAAGAATGGCGGATATACATTCGAAGAACGCGCAAAACTTGCAATGGCAACATATAGAAAGACTGCTGAATACGATGCCGCAATTGCAGATTGGCTGGGTGGGGAATTAGATGTAAATGATTGGCGAGCACAAATTTGGGAGAAGGTTTCTGATCTCAGATATGGCGAGAATCCACATCAATCTGCTGCCGTTTATCGCAATCGATTTGGTGGTGGAATTACGTCAGCCATTCAACACCATGGAAAAGAGATGTCATTTAATAATTACACTGATGCAGATGCTGCGCTACGTGCCGCATATGATCACAGCGAACCATGCGTTGCAATTATTAAACATGCTAACCCATGTGGAATCGCAACTGCATCAGATATAGCAATTGCCCATGTGCGAGCTCATGAATGCGATCCAATTTCAGCTTTCGGTGGGGTTGTTGCGGCTAATCGAAAAGTTTCAAAGGCTATGGCGGAGAAATTATCTGAAATTTTCACAGAGGTTGTTATTGCCCCGGGATATGAAGATGGTGCAATTGAAATTTTAAGTAAGAAACCATCAATTCGCATTTTAGAAGTTGCGGGATTTGATATTAGCCCCGAAGAAATACGCCCTATCTCTGGCGGATTATTAATTCAAGATACTGATTTAATTGATGCCGATGGTGATAATCCAGATAACTGGCAGCAAGTTGCTGGAGGCGCAGTATCAATGGATGTTATGAAAGATTTAGTCTTTGCATGGCGAAGTGTTCGCGCAGTGAAGAGCAATGCAATTTTATTAGCAAGAAATTGCGCTTCAGTTGGAGTTGGTATGGGTCAAGTGAATCGAGTTGATTCAGCTCGTCTTGCGATTAGTAGGGCAGGAGAGCGAAGCCAAGGAAGCGTGGCTGCTAGTGATGCTTTCTTCCCTTTTGCAGATGGCCTACAAATTCTTTTGGATGGTGGAGTAGTAGCAGTAGTCGCACCAGGTGGTTCTGTCAGAGATGAAGAGGTAATAGCTGCAGCAAAGTCTGCGGGGGTACCGATGTTCTTCACCGGAGTTCGTCACTTTTCACATGCCTAATAGGATGTCGTCGTGAGCGCAAAAATATTGGATGGCAGAGCAACTGCTGAAAAAATAAAATCAGAATTGCGCGAAAAAGTTTCCGCTATGACAAATAAGCCAGGGCTTGGAACTGTATTAGTAGGTAACGATCCAGGATCGCACTCATATGTTGGCGGAAAACATAAAGATTGCGCAGAGGTTGGAATTCAATCAATAAGAATCGATTTGCCAGAAAACGCTTCTCAATCTGATGTTTTGGCTGCAATAAAAGATTTAAATAGCGCCAAAGAGTGCACAGGTTATATTGTGCAACTACCACTTCCTAAGGGTATGAATACAAATCTAATTTTAGAAAGTATTGATCCAAAGAAAGATGCAGATGGGTTGCACCCAATAAATCTTGGAAAGTTAGTTATTGGAGAGAAGGCGCCACTTCCTTGTACCCCTAAAGGAATTATTGAGCTATTGAAGCGTTATGAAATTCCAATGAAGGGTGCGGAGGTTGTAGTAATGGGTCGCGGTTTAACTGTTGGTCGCCCATTAGCCTTACTTGCTTCACAAAAGGGAGTTGATGCAACGGTAACAATTACGCATACTTCAACTAAAGATGCAGTTGCTCATACTAAGCGCGCCGATATTGTAATTACTGCCATTGGTAGTGCTCACTTCTTGAAGCCAGAGATGATCAAAGCCGGCGCAGTATTGCTTGATGTTGGAATTACTAGAACTGATTCTGGTTTGCTTGGTGACATTGATCCAGCATGTAGTGAAAAGGCTTCATATATTGCTCCAATGCCTGGTGGCGTAGGGCCAATGACAAGGGCTATGTTGTTGCAAAATGTGGTCGAGTTGGCTTCGTTATGAAATTAAATTTAAGTTATTCAATGGTAGCTCTGGGAGTTTTGCTCGGAACTTTTGGATTTGTTCGAAGTGGTGCAATTTCTATTGCACTTGGAAGCGCAGCAATTACATATTTAAGATTTCAACGTTCTAAGATGAAGCGCAGAATCGAACTTGTTCTCCCTCTTGCGCTCTCATTGATGCTATTTGTGGTGGCACTCACACTGCCCCATGGCAAGTAAACTTCATTGGTATAGGAATCCATAGAAACAAGGAAAGTAGAGCAAATAGAGAATGGCAAGATCAGGAAAAGTAACAGTAGTTGGAGCTGGATTTTATGGATCAACAACCGCGCTTCGATTAGCTGAATATGACATCTTTGAAACCGTAGTGCTCACAGATATTTTGGAAGGTAAACCAGAAGGTCTTGCGCTAGATATGAATCAATCTCGCTCGATTGAAGGATTTGAAACAAAAATTGTTGGCGCAACCACAACTGCTGATGGTTCTGGTTATGAGGCAACTGCCAATTCAGAAATCGTTGTGATTACTGCGGGTCTTCCGCGCAAACCAGGTATGAGCCGAATGGATTTAATTGGTGTTAATGCTGGAATTGTTCGCGGCGTTGCAGAAAATATCGCTAAACATTCTCCAAATGCCGTAATTGTTGTCGTTTCAAATCCACTTGATGAGATGACTGCGCTTACCCAGATTGCTTCAAAATTTCCTAAAAATCGTGTGATCGGCCAAGCCGGAATGCTAGATACTGCACGATTCACTCACTTTGTTGCTGAAGAGTTAAATGTTCCAGTTTCATCTGTGCAGACGCTAACTCTTGGTTCACACGGTGAAACTATGGTT
>CAYPMF010000080.1:0-4986 GCA_964411805.1 uncultured Actinomycetes bacterium
AACCTGCGACCTACCGCTTAGGAGGCGGTTGCTCTATCCACTGAGCTACTAGGACATTTATTCCCGCGTAAGTTTAATCGTTTTAATATTCAATTTGAGCGCCCTATACACGCTCAGTTAGAATACGAATCTAATAAAAATCCGTTTGGAGTTGATTTAAATGAAGGCCCTTGTCTTAGGTGCCGGTGGTGTTGGTCGAGCAATTGCAAATATTGCAGCTCGAAAGAAATTCATAACCGAAATGGTTGTAGCCGATCGAAATCTAGATCGCGCTGAAGCCGCTGTTGCTCGTCTTAATGATTCACGCTTCTCGGCTGCAGTAGTTAATTGCGCTGAGCTAGAGGATGTTCGCGAATTAATTCGTAAAGCTAAACCTGATGTAGTTATCAATGCTGTTGATCCGCGCTTTGTTATGCCGATTTTCTTGGCCTGCGAAATTGAGAAAACTAATTACATGGATATGGCGATGTCGCTATCACGTCCACATCCACATTATCCATATACCGAAACTGGCGTGCGCGTTGGCGATGAACAATTTGCTCGCGACTGGAATTGGTCTGAGAAACAAATTTATGCGCTAATCGGAATGGGTGTTGAGCCTGGAATGTCTGATGTCTTTGCAAAGTATGCAAGTGATCATCTCTTCTCACGTATCGATGCAATTACAGTATTAGATGGTTCAAATTTAGTAGTTGAAGGTTATGAATTCGCACCTTCATTTTCTATCTGGACCACAATCGAAGAGTGTTTAAATCCGCCACTTGTTTGGGAGGATGGCCGCGGTTGGTTCACAACTGAACCATTTAGCGAAGAAGAGACCTTTGATTTCCCTGAAGGCATTGGCCCAGTTCAATGCGTAAACGTGGAGCACGAAGAGGTTGTTCTCATCCCGCAAAAAATTGATGCCAAGAAAGTTAACTTTAAATACGGACTTGGTGCGCAATTTATTTCAATTCTAAAGACCATTCACATGTTGGGAATGGATAAAAAAGATTCGATTGATGTTCAAGGTGTTCAAGTTTCACCTCGCGATTTGCTCGCCGCTTCACTTCCAGATCCTGCAACTCTTGGTTCACGTATGAAGGGCAAGACTTGTGCTGGAGTATTGGTTAAAGGATTAGATAAGGCTGGCGAACCAAAAGCCGTTTATATTTACAACGTAATTGATAATGAATGGTCGATGAAGGAATATGGCGATCAAGCTGTTGTTTGGCAGACTGCGCTAAATCCAGTTATTGCAATGGAATTAATCCACGAAGGTATTTGGAAACCAGAAGGCGTTAATGGCCCAGAGTGGTTTGACGCAGTTCCATTCCTTAAGAAGATTGAAGAGTACGGCGCAGAATGGAAAATTCGCGACGAATCAGCCGCAGGGATTACTAAGTAATTAACCCAGGCTTTATTTAACCAATTGTTACAGTTGTTGCAGTTGTAACTACTGGATACTTCTGTAACGCTGTTCGTGCTGGTCCCTTAACTAACTTGCCACCAAGCGCAAACTCAGAACCGTGCGCTGGGCAGATCCAACCACCGCCTTGTTGCATCACATTTACTCCGTTATGAGTACATGCAAGATTTATTGCGGTGATGCCCTTATTTCCCGCAGCAGTTCGAACGACCGCAATTGATGTTCCATCTGAGAGATCGATTTGGACAAGACCGCCAACTTTTGCCAACGCTTTATTCTTCGCTAAATCTAATTTAATTTTCTTTCCAACTTGCGTTGCGCCAACTGCAGTTGTCGCAGCTTCAGCACCTTCTGAACTTAAGCCGACAGCGAGAAGTGCAATGCCGCAGAGCACTGAACGGCGTGAAACTAAATTGTCTGTACGAAGATTGACTTCCATATCTCTTTCCCTAAATTTATTTCGGGGCTAATCTCTTTAGATGCCTCGGCCAACGGGCAAAACATACTCCGCAATGCGCTTTAGCGCGCCAATTTTATTGCTCAGCCACCTTGGAATTCGCTTAATCTTTCCAAACCCAAATCTCGTAACAGATCTGCTTTTATATAACTTAATTGCAATTTTGGCCGCCATCAGCATTTTGAGCGCCCCTAGTTTTAATGATTACTGGGCGAAGTTTGGAATCTTCGCAGCGATTGCTCTCTGGGGATTTGGTTCAACAATTTCATCCTGGAACTCCTTTATTTCATTTACGCTCCCACCATTCTTGCCCGACATTTGTTATGGACTTTTCTATCCGTTAATTTGTTTTGGGATTTTCCGTGCCCTTACCTTTAATCGGAAATTAATTTCCTTAGAACTCTTTGATACCGCGATTATCGCTTTAGGTTCGACAAGCGTAATAGCAACTCTCTTACTGAAGCCCGCGATGCTCCACTTTCAAGGAACTCCTTTTAGCGTCTTCTTCTCAATTCTCTATCCCGTTGGTGATGTTGTAATAGTTGGGGTAACTATCTCGCTTATATTGCAAGAAAAGATTTCACTTCGAAGTATTCTCCTATTGCTTGGTGCTGCGACTTTTGCTGCGAGTGATCTCTATTTTCTCTGGGCTTCGAATAGTCGAAACTATTCATTTGGTGCACTCACTGATGATGGCTGGCTATTAGCAATTTGTTTATTTGCACAAGCGCTTTGGTATATGGGCGGTGAGGCTGAATTAAATGAAAAAGTTAATAATTTTGCGACGGGCGCTTCACTGATATTAAGTACGTTAATACTCGCAATTGCAGCGTTAAAACCAAATTACTTTCCCACTTTTGTATTGATACCGGGATTTGGAACTATTCTCTTGGCATTTCTTCGAATGGCAGTTGCGGTTCGCGACACCAGGCAAATGTCAGAAGATCGTGAATTAGCAAGAACAGATGAACTAACTGGGCTACCAAATCGCAGAAGATTTCTCGCGGAATTAGATCTTTTAATTCGAAAAGAGGGAACGCTTTTAATTTTAGATTTAAATGGATTTAAAAATGTAAATGATAAATATGGGCATGATGTGGGCGATGAACTACTAAGGCATGTAGCAACAAGATTTTCGCGTGCCATAAATTCAGCTTCGCTTCTCGCTCGACTTGGCGGAGATGAATTTGGCGTAATCGTTTATGGAACTCAGGAGGTTGGAAGAGAGGTGGCGCTGGCCCTTCGCTCGACGCTGACCTACCCATTTGCCTTAGTCGTCGGTGAAGTCAGCGTAGGCGTCAGTATTGGCGCTTGTGTGAACAATAAGGAAATTAGAAGTAAAGAGGACCTGCTCCGAGCAGCAGATTCCGCGATGTATGAGGCGAAGCGGGGAAATCTCGGTTTGGTCGAGCGGGAAAAGTAACTTAAATTTATCCACTCAAGGCAAGTTCTTTATAGGGGTGAGAAAAGAGGTTCAATAATTGGCAAACATTTTCCAAAATCGTGTAGTTGTTCTTGGCGCAGGTTCTGTGTCACAAACTTTGGTTCCACTTATGTTGCAAGAGAAGACGGTTGAACCTAAACAGATAACGATCGTGGATAAATTAGATGTTCGCCACCGCTTTAAATCATCAATCGATGCTGGCGTTACTTACGTTATCGATGAGTTAACTCGTTCAAATATAAAAGAATTTCTTTCAAAGTATCTTTCAAAAGGTGACTTCTTAGTTGACCTTGCTTGGAATATTGACGCCAACGAAATTATGGGTTGGGCACATGACAACGGAGTTATTTATTTAAATACATCTGTTGAAATGTGGGATCCAAATTCAGATCCTGCTTCCCGCTCACCACAAGATAAATCTCTATATGCCCGCCATATGAAGTTGCGTAAGTTAACTGATACTTGGGGTGGCAAGGGTGCAACCTCAATTGTTGAACATGGTGCAAACCCTGGATTTGTTTCATCACTTGTTAAGAAGGGCCTAGTAGATATTGCAACTAAGGCGCTCTCTGAAAATAAAGCCGGTGCTGATGTTAAGGCGGCCCTTGATTCTGAAAATTACCCAGCGCTTGCACATGCTCTTGGTGTGAAAGTAATTCACATTTCAGAGCGCGATACTCAAGTTTCAGATAAGCCAAAAGAATTTAATGAATTCGTAAATACTTGGTCGGTCGAAGGTTTTTATGAAGAAGGTATGGCGCCTGCTGAAATGGGTTGGGGTACACACGAAAAGAAACTTCCACCTAAGGCTTACACACATTCTGAAGGTCCAAAGAATCAAATTGGTATGGCGCAACCTGGCGCAACTACTTGGGTTCGCTCTTGGGTTCCAAATATGAATATCACAGGCATGGTTATCCGCCATGGTGAAGCATTCACTATTTCTGATTACTTAACTGTTTGGGATGGCGATAAGGCGGTTTACCGTCCAACTGTTCACTATTCATATTGCCCAACCGATGCAGCCATTGCATCAATGCGCGAGTTAGAACATATGAATTGGAGCCTTTCACCTAATCAACGCATCATGAATGATGAAATTATTAAGGGTGAAGACCGTCTTGGCGTTCTATTAATGGGCCATGTTTATAAATCATGGTGGGTTGGTTCCCTATTAAATATTGAAGATGCTCGCAAACTTCTTCCTGGCCAATCTGCAACAACGCTTCAAGTTGGTTCTGCGGTATTTGCAGCTGTTAAGTGGGCGATGGAAAATCCTGATCGTGGTTATTTAGTGCCAGATGATCTGCCTTGGCGTGAAATTGTGGCTACCGCTGATAAATACTGGGGATTGGTTTCAGTTCAATCTGACTTTGATCCTGTTTCAACTCGTATCGATCCATTTGAAGGTTGGAATGGAATTGAATATGACGATGAAGATCCTTGGCAATTCACTAACTTCTTAGTTCAATAACTTAATAGCTCTTAGTAATTAGGTTTCAATGGCTTCGCCTCTTTGATCTCTTCGAGGCGAGCTAGTGATTCAATCCTTTCAACTGCATGATCAACAATCGGTTCTGGATATCCATTACTTAATCCATCGATAACTTCCCATGGCGCATGAATATCATCGCTACTTAGATGTGAAAGTTCTGGAATATATTTTCTAATGTAATC
>CAYPMF010000081.1:0-4858 GCA_964411805.1 uncultured Actinomycetes bacterium
TGCAAAGCAACGTTGGTCTGTTTCTGACACTGCCGAATATGGCGATTACATCTCAGGTCCACGCGTTATCGATCCACACGTTAAGGAGAACATGAAGAAAGTTCTTGCTGATGTGCAAAATGGAACTTTCGCAAAGCGATTCATTGATGATCAAGATGCTGGCGCTCCAGAATTTAAGGCGCTTCGTGCAAAGGGCGAAACACATCCAATTGAGGCTGTTGGTCGCGAACTTCGCAAGATGATGTCATGGGTGCGTGGAAATAATAAGGATGAGGATTACAAAGAGGGACAAGCAACACGTGGCTAAACCTGTTGTCCTGATAGCTGAAGAGTTAAGTCCTGCAACGCTTGAAGCGTTGGGGCCTGACTTTGAGGTGCGCAATTGTGATGGCGCCAATCGCGATGAATTAAAGGCAGCTCTTGAAAAGGGAGTTGATGCAGTATTAATTCGTTCTGCAACCAAGATGGATGGCGAAGCAATTGGTTGGGCAAAGGGTTTAAAGGTAATCGCACGTGCTGGTGTTGGTCTTGATAACGTTGATATTCCATCAGCCACAACTGCTGGTGTGATGGTTGTTAATGCACCTACTTCAAATATTGTTTCTGCTGCCGAATTAGCAATTTCACTATTACTTGCTTCAGCTCGCTTTATCTCACCAGCGCATGCAGCACTCAAAGGTGGAAAGTGGGCTCGCTCCAAATACACCGGCGCAGAACTATTTGAAAAGACTTTAGGAATTGTTGGTTTTGGTCGTATTGGTCAATTAGTTGCGCATCGCATGCAGGCATTTGATATGAATGTAATCGCATACGATCCATATTTAGCACCAGCTCGCGCTGCACAACTTGGCGTTAAGTTGGTTGACCTTGATGAACTTCTTAAGACTTCTGATTTCATAACAGTTCACTTACCAAAGACTAAAGAGACTGCAAATTTAATCGGCAAAGATGCGCTTGCAAAGGTTAAGCCTTCTGTTCGAATCATTAATGCGGCACGAGGCGGCGTAGTTGATGAAGCTGCACTTTATGATGCAATTAAAGAGGGCCGCGTCGCAGGCGCAGGTCTTGATGTATTTGCAACTGAACCTTGCACCGATTCACCGCTCTTTACTTTAGATAATGTAGTTGCAACTCCGCATTTAGGTGCATCAACAGACGAGGCGCAAGAGCGTGCCGGAATTGCGGTTGCAGTTTCAGTACGAAAAGCACTTTCTGGCGAACTTGTTCCAGATGCAGTAAACGTTAAGGGTGGAGCAATTCACGAAACAATTCGTCCATCACTTCCACTTGTTGAGAAGATGGCGCAAATTGCATGTGCCCTTGCTGGCGAAACTCCTGCATCTCTTGAAGTTCAAGTACGCGGTGATATCTCAGGTCATGACGTTTCAATCCTCGCAACTTCTGCACTTAAGGGAGCTGTTATTGCTGCCGGTGCCGAAGATGTAACTTATGTAAATACACCTGCACTTGCAGAAAGCAAGGGAATAACTGCTTCTGTAAATAGTGATCCAGAATCACCTATGTACCGCTCTTACATTGCGCTACATGCAGCATTTCCAAGTGGTGAATCAATTGTTATTAAGGGAACTCTTATGGGTATCCGCATGGTTGAAAAGATCATTGCAATTGATGGCTTTGATTTAGACCTGCCACCAACTGAAAATCTTCTCTTCCTACGTTATGCAGATAAGCCAGGTGTGGTTGGAATTGTTGGCCAAGCGTTAAGCAAGGCTTCGGTAAATATTGCGGGAATGCATATCGCTCGCGATCACGCAGGCGGAAAAGCGCTAATGGTTATAACAATTGATACTCCAATTGAAGAGTCAGTTGTTAATTCAATTAAGAACGAGATCGGTGCCGATCTCGTTGAATCAGTTACATTGGTGGTTTGATGTCTAAAACATTTAAGCTTGCTGTAATTGGCGGCGATGGAATCGGTCCAGAAGTTGTTGCCGAGGGACTTAAAGTTCTTGATGCGGTTTCTGCAAAGTACGGCGTTACTTTTAACAAGACTAACTATGAATTGGGCGCTAAGTATTGGCATAAGACTGGTGAGACTCTTCCAGAATCTGTAATGGCTGAGTTAGCTAAGGCGGACGTAATTCTGCTTGGTGCAGTTGGAGATCCAACAGTTCCATCTGGAGTGCTCGAGCGTGGACTATTACTAAAGCTTCGCTTTGCCTTTGATCACTTCATAAATCTTCGCCCAGCAAAATTACACCCTGGCGTAAAGTCCCCACTTGCTACAGATAAGCCAATTGATTTTGTTGTGGTTCGCGAAGGAACTGAAGGCCCATATGTTGGAGCCGGTGGCGTCCTTGCGCTTGGCACAAAGGATGAGATTGCAACTGAAGAGTCCCTAAATACACGTCGTGGTGCAGAGCGAGTAATCCGCGATGCCTTTAACCGAGCAAAGTCTCGCCCACGTAAGAAGTTAACGCTTGTTCATAAGAACAATGTATTAACTCGTGCCGGTTCTCTTTGGACTCGCACCTTCAATGAAATTGCAAAAGAATTTCCCGATGTAACCACCGACTATTTACATGTTGATGCTGCTTCAATGTTCTTCGTTACAAACCCAGAGCGCTTTGATGTAGTAGTTACAGATAATCTTTTTGGAGATATTCTCACCGATATTGCTGCAGCAATTTGTGGCGGAATTGGACTTGCGGCCTCTGGAAACATCAATCCAACTGGCGCATTCCCATCAATGTTTGAGCCAGTACATGGCTCAGCACCGGATATTGCAGGTAAAGGATTAGCTGATCCAACTGCCACGGTAATGTCAGTTGCGATGATGCTTTCTCACCTTGGGTTAAATGAAGCAGCGGCTGATGTAGAAAAGGCAGTTGCAAATGATTTATTAAATCGTGGCGATAAGAAGCGCTCTACTTCAGAGATTGGTGATGCGCTAGCAGCAGGTGTGAAGTGAAGATAAATTTCAAAGCAAACCCAAATCCAGTTAGCGATGCAGATCGCGCTGCGAAGTTGGCGGAGGGCGGCTTTGGAAAGTATTACACCGATAACATGATCATCGCTGAGTGGGATGAGAAGAGCGGTTGGGGAGATGCCAATTTAGTTCCGTACGGACCACTCTCATTAGATCCAGCAACATCAGTTTTGCATTACGGACAAGAAATTTTTGAAGGTTTGAAGGCCTACTCACAACCAGATGGTGGCGTGAGTTTATTTCGACCAGAAGCAAATGCAGAAAGATTTAATCGAAGCGCAGAACGCCTGGCGCTACCACAAATTCCAGTTGCCGACTTTGTAAACACAGTTCGTGAATTAGTAAAACATGAAGCGAAGTGGGTGCCACAAGAAGTTGGCGAATCACTTTATATCCGTCCATTTATGATCGCCACCGAAGTTGGTCTGGGCGTTCGTCCTTCAAATCACGCAACATATTTAGTTATTACTACACCTGCAGGTGCATATTTCAATCCAAATAAAGCGGTAACTGTTTGGATTTCAACTGAGTATGTTCGCGCTGCTCCTGGTGGAACTGGCGCTGCAAAATTTGGTGGCAATTATGCCGGTTCTTTACTTGCACAAAAGCAGGCAGCTGCTGAAGGTTGCGATCAAGTAGTTTGGTTAGATGCGCGCGAGCGTAAGTGGATTGAAGAGATGGGTGGCATGAACCTTTACTTTGTAAAGGGAAGTGGAAAAGATGCAACTATCTTCACACCAAAATTAACTGGAACTTTATTAGCTGGAATTACTCGCGACTCAATTCTTAGCGTTGCAAAAGATCTCGGATACAAGGTCGAAGAGGGAATGATCTCTGTAGATGAATGGCGCGATGGCGTTAAGAGCGGAGAGATTACCGAGATATTTGCCTGCGGAACTGCTGCAGTCGTTTCACCAATTGGTTCTGCAAAGAGCGCACAAGGAACCTGGGTTGTTGGAGATGGAAACCCTGGCCCAATCACAATGGAGATTCGTAAGACACTTCTTGGAATTCAACATGGAACTATCGCCGATAAACATGGTTGGAATGTGCGAGTTCTCTAATGGCGATCAACGATAATTTTCATATTTACGACACCACCCTTCGTGACGGCGCACAACAAGAAGGTTTAAATCTCACAGTTCACGATAAGTTGGCGATAGCTCGCCATCTAGATGATTTGGGCGTTGGCTTTATTGAAGGTGGTTGGCCTGGCGCTAATCCAAAGGACACTGAATTTTTTAAGCGTGCTCAAACTGAACTTAAATTAAAGAACGCAACTTTTGTGGCATTCGGCGCAACTCGTCGTCCAAATGTAAAAGCTGCTGATGATCAATTACTTCAAGCGCTGGCAGAGTCAGGTGCGCCTGTAGTAACTCTGGTTGCAAAAAGCCATGATCGACATGTAGATCTCGCACTTAAGACTAATCTTGATGAGAACTTAGCAATGATTAAGGATTCAATTAAATTCTTACGCGCAAATGGCCAACGGGTATTTCTCGATGCAGAACATTTCTTTGATGGTTATAAATCAAATAAAGCATATGCAACTGAAGTAGTTCGAGCTTCAATTGAAGCAGGTGCCGATGTAGTAGCGCTCTGCGATACCAACGGTGGAATGTTGCCTGATGAATTAACTCAAATCGTCCATGAAGTTTTAGGAACAACAAGTGCTCGCCTTGGAATCCATTGCCACAATGACACAGGTTGTGCAGTTGCCAACTCTCTTGCAGCTATCAGCGCCGGCGTTACACATGTTCAAGGAACACTAAATGGTTATGGCGAAAGAACTGGAAATGCAGATCTAGTTAGCATCATCGCAAATTTAGAGTTGAAGAAGAAGCAGAAGGTTCTCCCAGATGGCGCCCTTCGCGAAGCTTTTGGAATTTCACATGCAGTTGCCGAGGT